>NZ_JACAXC010000001.1:0-283490 GCF_013391535.1 Acinetobacter sp. SwsAc4 | reverse complement strand
GTTTAGACTATGTTCAGATGGCTATTCTACGTTTGATTGGTTTTGGAAAAAAAGAAGAATTTAAGAAAGTGCTCGCAATTTTAAGAAAGAAAAAGCCTGATAGGACAAGGGCTCTATGAAATTTGTCGTGTACAGAGTTAAATAGTATTTAAAAAAAATCCCCTCTATTGTGGGGATTTTTTATATCAAACTACAGCATCATAGCGCTGCAATCTGATCCATATTCGCTTTAATCTTCGCTAACTGATCAGCAAACTCAGCCAATTTCGCCTTTTCACCTTCAACTACAGCCGCAGGTGCTTTCGCCACAAAACCTTCATTTGCCAGTTTAGTTGCAATTTGGTCATGCTGCTTTTGCACTTTGTCTAAGTCTTTTTGTAGGCGACCCAATTCCGCTTTCGGGTCAATTAAACCTTTCATTGGAACAAATACAGAAACGTGACCCACAACAGAAGAAGACGACAATGGTGGTTGCTCAGCATCAGCCAAGAAAGTAATGCTTTCAACTTTCGCTAAAGCTTTAAACAACGCTTCAATACGCGTGATTTGTGCTTTTTCCGCTTCAGTCGTGTTTTGAAGTAGAACAGGCAACAAACGTGCATTACCTAAGCCCATTTCACCACGGATGTTACGCACCGCACCAATCAAACCTTGTAACCACTGCATGTCTGCTTCAGCTTGCTCATTGATTTTCTCTTGAGCAGGCACAGGGTATGCCGCAGTCATAATGGTTTCGCCTTCAATACCGAGCATTGGCGCAAGGGTTTGCCAAATTTCTTCAGTCAAGTACGGCATAATTGGGTGTGCCAAACGTAAAGACGCTTCCATCACCGCCAATAACACACGACGAACTTCAGCTTTGCGCTCTTCAGATACTTCAGCATCGTTCAATACAGGCTTGGTGAGTTCAACATACCAGTCGCAGTATTCATTCCAGATGAAGTCGTAAATCGCTTGAGCAGCCAAGTCTAAACGATACGTTGCAAATGCTTGCTGAACCGCAGCTTCCGCTTTTTGTAAACGGCTGATAATCCATTGCTCTGGTAACTCCCAAAGATCAGGACGAGCAGTTTGCCCCACGGTTTGACCTTCAACATTCATCAATACGAAACGGGTTGCGTTCCAAATCTTGTTACAGAAGTTACGGTAACCTTCAACACGCTTCATGTCGAACTTGATGTCACGACCTGTGTTGGCAAGCGCACAGAAAGTGAAACGAACGGCATCTGTACCATACGCTTGAATACCTTCTGGGAATTCTTTACGAGTCGATTTTTCAATCTTCGCTGCTTGTTTCGGGTTCATCAAACCAGTTGTACGTTTTTGTACTAAAGTTTCAAGATCTACACCATCAATCAAGTCTAATGGGTCAAGTACGTTGCCCTTAGACTTCGACATTTTTTGACCTTCGCTGTCACGAACTAAACCATGTACATACACAGTTTTGAACGGAACTTGAGACGTACCATCTTCATTTTTCATGAAGTGCATGGTCATCATGATCATGCGTGCAACCCAGAAGAAGATAATATCAAAACCAGTGACCAACACATCAGTCGGGTGGAAGGTATTGAGGAAATAGTTTTCAGCATCTTTTGCTTTGTCGCCAGTCCAACCTAAAGTTGAGAATGTCCAAAGCGCAGAAGAGAACCATGTATCCAATACATCTTCATCTTGACTCAATGCAACATCAGCAGGGATGTTGTTATTGGCACGAACTTCTGCTTCGTCACGACCAACGAATACATTACCTTCAGCATCGTACCAAGCGGGAATACGATGACCCCACCAAAGTTGACGAGAGATACACCAGTCTTGAATGTTGTTCATCCACGCCATGTACATGTTACTGTATTGCTCAGGTACAAATTTGATGTCACCATCTTTCACCGCTTCAATCGCAGGTTCTGCAAGAGGTGCAATTTTCACATACCATTGGTCGGTCAATAATGGCTCAACAATCACACCTGAACGGTCACCGCGTGGTGGCTTCAAGGTATACGGTTGGATTTGATCTAACCAGCCTTCTGCTTCAGCTTGTTCAACCAGTTTTTTACGTGCAGCAAAACGCTCTAAACCAATGTAGTCTGCTGGTGCGGCGATGGTTTTAGAAATTTGCTCACCTGCTTTGGCGATGTATTCAAACTCAGCCAATACTTCCGCATTTTTGTTAAAGATGTTGATAATCGGCAATTCGCAGCGTTTGCCCACTTCATAGTCATTGAAGTCATGTGCAGGCGTAATTTTTACACAGCCTGTACCGAATTCTTTATCAACATATTCATCTTTAACAATTGGAACTGCACGACCTGTAATTGGCAGGATAATGTTCTGACCAACAAGGTGCGAATAACGCTCATCATCAAGTGCAACAGCAACGGCAGTATCACCTAACAATGTTTCAGGACGAGTCGTAGCGACAACAATGTGATCTTTACCATCGTGTGTACGAAGCGATTTGTCTTCAAAGAAGTATTTGAAGTGCCACAATGAGCCTGCTTCTTCTTTGTCTGATTCAACTTCAAGATCAGAAAGGGCAGTTTGCAGTTTCGGGTCCCAGTTTACGAGGCGTTTACCGCGATAGATCAAGCCATCTTCGTGCAGTTTAACGAACACTTCTTTGACTGCATTGGATAAACCTTCATCCATGGTGAAGCGTTCGCGCGACCAGTCAACAGAAGAGCCTAAACGGCGGATCTGACGAGTAATCGTACCACCAGATTGTTCTTTCCATTCCCAAATCTTTTCAATGAACTTTTCACGACCTAAGTCATGACGGCTGATGTTTTGTGCGCCAAGCTGACGTTCTACCACCATTTGTGTTGCAATACCCGCATGGTCAGTACCTGGTTGCCATAAGGTATTTTTACCTGACATACGGTTGTAGCGGGTCAAGGCATCCATGATGGCATTGTTAAAACCATGACCCATGTGCAAGCTGCCCGTGACGTTTGGTGGTGGAATCATGATACAGAATGATTCACCTTGACCTGAGGGTTTGAAATAACCTTGTTGTTCCCAGATTTGATACCATTTCTTTTCGATCTCGGTTGGATCGTAAGTAGTTGCAATATTTTGAGCAGATTGAGCGTCAGTCATAGTACAGAAGATTAAAATTGAATAAAAAATTAGATCTATTGTAGCAAAAAAATGATGAATATTTTCATCAAAAAAAAGTCGATGAAAACAGTTGGTTTTTTTCTTGAAAAAGTTAGATTTATGTGTGTTACATCACACAATTAAAAAATGTTTAAGCGTAAAACAACGATATCAAAATATTAAAACTTAAAAAAGGACGGTTACGATGAGTTATTCAATTCTATTAAAAATTAATGAAGCAACACACGGTCAACCATTTTTGAAATTTATGCATGTTGATCGTGAATAGAATGTGGTAAATTCAGCATTTGAAAAGCCAAAAATGAAAGAAAAACAGAATCTAAGGATGAATAAGGGCTTATTGAATAAGCCCTTATTTTATGGAATCTAGAATAGGGTGATTAGAATGAACACTGCCGTTTTTTTAAATATTCATGCCGATACATACGCGCGATTTGCTCATATCCGTACGCAGCTCTTACAGGGTAGTAAAGAAAGCCAAGCAAATGCTTTGGGGGCAGTTTTATCTGAAATTGCATGTGAAGTGATAGAACAAGTTTTCATGGTGCTATTGCAAGACAATCAACATCACTCACTCACAGGTGAATCTGAAAAAGTGATTCAGCAGATTTTAGAAGCAATCCGAAAATATATGCCATGGTCAGTGTCATTCTTTGGGAATGATCGTCTAGTTCCATTGGTCGAACATTTATCTAAAACAATTCGAGTTGAAGATGAGTCGGTATATATGACTTATCCGATTGAGCAACAGTTGACTCAACAGGTTAAAGCTTCGAGTCAAAAATTAGCTGAAGGGGAAAGTCGGGAAATTGCCAATTCACTGAAGTTGCTCACAGAAGTGATTGATGTAGGTGTCACTCATTTAATTCGTGAGCCGAAAAAGAGCCTAAAATTTAATTTTGTAGTCGATAAAACCTTAAATGGCGTCATTAATATGACGACACATTTAGGGTATAAGCGTTTAGAAAAATTAGGTACTCAACTTGATCAACAAGTTGCGGCAACTTATGTAGATCACTTTCTTAAATTTATGCGTCACCCTGCATAAATAAAGGAGATATATGACATGGCGAAACTTAAAAGTCTTGAAAATAAAGTCGTATGGATTACAGGTGCATCTTCGGGCTTAGGTAAAGCTTTGGCACGAGAGTGCGCTTTACAAGGTGCTCAAGTTGTACTGACTTCACGTCGTTATGATGAGTTGGAATCGGTTCGAGTGGGTTTACTTAAGCCTGAACAGCATCTTTCAATCGCTGCTGATATTACCGATGAAGCTCAAGTCCGCCATGCACATGAACAAGTTCTCGCAACCAAAGGACGTATTGATTGGCTGATTAATAATGCAGGCTTGAGTCAGCGTGCGTTGATTGAAGAAACGAGTATGCACACTGAACGTGCCATCATGGAAGTGGATTATTTCTCCCAAGTGTTCTTTACCAAAACCGTATTACCCACTTTGCGCAAACAAAAATCAGGTCGGGTGGTATTTATTTCGAGTGTGGCGGGTCTTTTAGGAACCCAATATCGCGCGACTTATTCTGCGGCTAAGGCTGCAATTCACATGTGGGCCAATAGCTTACGTGCGGAAGTCGCCAAAGAGGGAATAGCAGTTTCAGTGGTTTTTCCTGGTTTTGTTAAAACCAATGTTTCATTTAATGCTTTAAATGGTGAGGGCAAACCACAAGGGCATCAAGATGAAGCGATTGAAAATGGTTTAGAAGCGGATGTATTTGCAGAACGTGTCGTTGAATCTTTGATGGCGGGAGATGAATATATTGTTGTTGGTGGGAAAAAAGAACAATTGGGTGTCTTGGTCTCTCGATTATCACCAAACTTGTTGTATAAGATGATTCGCAAAATGAAAGTGAAGTAAAAGGAGCTTTTGCTCCCTTTTACTCATTTAAAATAGCCGTGCCATATGCAAATACTTCAACCATCCCACCTTGCATACCGAGTTCAGTCGTGCTGAGACGAACCCCCATGATATGGCTAGCACCAATTGCATGTGCTTGTTGTTTGAGTCGAATGATTGCTTCACGGCGTGCTCGTTCAACAATACTTTCATAACTGGTCAGACGACCACCTAGAAAATTTCTAATCGTCGCAAGCACATATTTAAAGTAGTCATGTGAAATGACGACATTGCTACTTACCAGTTGTCCATTTGATTGAGTCTCGACGAATCGATTGCTATCAATGCGAATATGAGCAAATTGTTTTTCTTTTTCATCTAATTCACGAAGATGTTTTTGTTCGATATGACGACCGAATCCCCAACCTACAGTGAACAGAATTAAGAAAAGAACGATTTGTAAAATTAAACCATCCATATATTTGCCTATGCACTAAATGGGTCTGGAAGTGTGGGTGCTTTAGGTTGAACAATAACCGCAGTGCCGTAAACAAAAAGTTCTGATGCACCTTGTGCGATATTTGATGTCGAGAAACGAATACCGACGATAGCATTTGCACCTAAAGCACGTGCTTTATCGATCATACGTTGTGTCGCTTCTTGGCGAGATTCTTCAAGCAACTCTGTATAGCCTGTTAGTTCACCACCAACAATGTTTTTTAATCCTGCCATAAGATCTCGACCAACGTGTTTACTGCGTACCGTACTGCCGTAAACGACATCTAGCTGACGTAAAATCTCGTGACCAGGAACTGATTCTAAACTGCTTAATAACATAGCGTTTTTCTAAGTCTTTAATATTTCAGTATTGAAGATAAGAAATATTCCGCATGCATGCAATAAAAAAGCTCACCGAAGTGAGCTTTTTTATGACAAAGTTTTTTATTATTGAGCGCTATTTTTTTCAGCGCTAGATGGTTGGCGTGCAATCGTCTCAGTTGAAGACGCTTTAAGTCCACCACCTAAGGTTTTATAAAGCTCAACCTGATTATTTAAATCAGCTTGTTGCAATAATAATAAGCCTTGTTCTGCTGAATATGCTGAACGCTGAGCATCTAACACCGTTAAGTAGCTATCAATACCAGCACGGAAACGAGCATTTGATAGTTTATAAGTGGTGTTGGTGGCATCAACTAAGCGGCGTTGAGCACTCAAACGATCACCAATATTGGCACGAGTTGCTAAAGCATCATTCACTTCACGGAATGCAGATTGGACTGACTTTTCATAATTTGAAAGTGCAATCTTCTGATCTGTTTCAGAAATTTTGACATTCGCACGACGTGTACCCCAATCAAAGATTGGCATATCGATGCTCGGACCAATTGACCAAAGTGCGTTGCCAGATTTAAACAAATCACTTAAATCCGTTGATGCATAACCTGCTGAACCCGTCAGACTAATCGTTGGAAATAGTCTTGCTTTCGCAGCACCTATATTTGCACCCGCAGCACTGAGTTGATACTCAGCCACTTTGACGTCAGGACGATTATTCAACAAGTCACTTGGTAAGCCTGCTGTCAACACATTCTTTTGTGTGATACGAGCGACTTGTTGTTTTGGTAACAGGTTTTCAGGAACTGGTTGACCGACCAATAAATTCAACAAGTTTTGAGCTTGTGCAATCTGGGTTTTGTAGTTAGCTACATCGTTACGTGCAGTTTCAACTGAAATCTGAGCCTGACGAACAGGAATTTCACTATCAATTCCGACATCGAAACGCTTTTTGTTCAAGTTAAATGACTCTTGCTGTGCTTTGAGCGTTTGCTCTGCAAGTTTGAGTTGTGCACTGGCGAATGAATAATTCAACCATGCTTGTGTCACTTGTCCAATTAAGCTGATCTGAGTCGCATCACGTGAACTTTGTGTCGCAAGATAACTATCTAAAGCAGCGTCTTTTAAGCTACGAACTCGACCCCAGAAATCTAACTCGTAAGCCGTTAAACCTAAGCCAACTTGGTAAGTCGAGTAGGGGTTGTTTGGATCACGAGATGGTGTGACTTGGCGAACCGCACTACCACTTGCCCCAATCGTTGGTAATTGGTTGTTTTCTGAAATTTGGTACTGCTGTTGCGCTTTTTGAATATTCAACGCTGCTGTACGCAAGTCACGGTTATTGGCAAGTGACATATCAATCACTTGTAATAAACGAGGGTCCGCAAAGAAGTCTTTGTAGCCTTGTTCTGCGATAGAAGTTCCAGAAGCATTACTATATGACGCAAAGCTTTCAGGAATCGCTGTGTTCACAACAGGCTCTGGCCCACGCATGCTTTGGCAGGCAGCCAAAGACAGCGCGAGTGCAGAGATTGCAATGCCACGACTGGAAATAGACCAAACAGTTTGCATCACGATCAATGCTCCTGAGTATTTAAAGTTTTAGGTTTGTACTTAAAGATACTACGAATCCACACGAAGAATACAGGGATGAAGAAGATACCTAAAAGTGTTGAAGAAATTACGCCACCCAGTACACCATAACCAACAGAATGTTGACTACCTGCACCCGCACCACTTGCAAGGGCTAATGGTAAAACACCAAATCCGAATGCAAGTGTAGTCATGATAATCGGACGTAAACGCATTTTTGCAGCATGTAATGTTGCTTCAAATAACTCTTCGCCTTTTTCTTGCAGCTCTTTTGCAAACTCTACGATCAAGATCGCATTTTTTGCAGAAAGACCAATCACGGCTACGATTGCGACTTGGAAATAAATGTTAAAGGATAAGTTTGGATCACCTTTAATCACCATTCCTAACCATGTCATCGTGAAAGCACCAATAATACCTAGTGGTACAACTAACAATACCGAAATTGGAATCGCCCAGCTTTCATACAATGCTGAAAGACACAGGAACACGATCAATAATGAAAGAATGAGTAATGGAACTGTTTGGTTACCAGAATCACGCTCTTCCAAAGATAAGCCTGTCCATTCATAGTCGAAACCTTGTAAGCCCATCGATGGTAACTTACCAATGATTTCTTCCATTGCTAACATCGCGTCACCTGAGCTGACACCTGGTGCAGGAGAACCTTGAATGTTCACAGAAGATACGCCGTTGTAACGTTCTAAACGTGGTGAACCATACGTCCATTCACCTTTAGCAAAAGCTGAGAATGGAACCATTTCACCTTTGTTATTGCGTACATACCATTTGTTTAGGTCTTCAGGCATCATGCGAGTATCGGCTTCACCTTGAACATAAACTTTTTTCACACGACCACGATCAACGAAGTCATTGATATAAGAACCACCCCAAGCCATGCTCATGGTGCTGTTAATATCACTAATACTCACACCCATTGCACCAGCTTGCGCTTGGTCAACTGTGATTTTGTACTGAGGAGTGTCCTCTTGACCATTCGGACGTACACCTGCAAGACGTTTGTCTTGTGATGCCATACCTAAAATAGCGTTACGAGCAGCAATCAGTTTTTCATGACCTTGACCACTTACATCTTTCAACTGAATATCAAAACCAGACGATACGCCCAATTCAGGCATTGCAGGAAGCTGTAATGGCATGATGTAAGATGCATCTTTTACGATCATGTTCAATGCCATACCACGTTGAATGATGGCACCAATTTGTGATTCAGGTGTTGTACGTTCGCTCCAGTCTTTCAATTTGATAAAAGCAAGACCAGCATTTTGACCAACCCCTGTAAATGAGAAGCCAGACACAGTAAAGATCGACTCTACATGCTCTTTTTCCTTATTTAAGAAGTAATCAGTCATAGTGGTGATGACTTTATCTGTTCTTTCAAGACTTGCACTCGGTGGTAATTGAACAAGTGTCATAACTACACCTTGGTCTTCTTCAGGTAAGAAAGACGAAGGCAACATCTTGTATAAACCAACTAAAGCAGCAATAACAACGATATAAATGACTCCAGAGAACAACTTATGATGGGTCATACGGTTGACACCACCTTGATATTTCTCTGAAAGTTTCTCGAACCCACTATTAAAACCACGGAAGAAACGTGCAAAGATACTGTTGCTTTGTTCTTTGTTTGGATCGTGTTGTTTTAATAACGTTGCACAAAGGGCAGGGGTAAACGTTAACGCAACGATCAAAGATAAAATCATTGCCGTTACTAAAGTGATAGAGAATTGACGGTAAATTACACCAGTTGTACCCCCGAAGAAGGCCATTGGTACGAATACCGCCGTTAATACACTAGTGATACCAATCAAAGCACCAGAAATTTGACCCATCGACTTTTCAGTAGCAGGTACAGGTTCAAGGTGTTCTTCTTGCATAACACGTTCGACGTTCTCGACGACTACAATCGCATCATCGACCAACAGACCAATCGCAAGTACCATCGCAAACATGGTGAGCGTGTTGATTGAGAAGCCGAAAATATTGATTACCGCAAAAGTTCCCAATACAACTACAGGGACTGCGAGTGTCGGAATGATCGTCGCACGCCAGTTCTGTAAGAACAGGAACATGACGATAAATACAAGAACAACAGCTTCAATCAGTGTGTGTACTACACTTTCAATCGAAAGCTTAATGAATGGTGTCGTATCGTAAGCAAGTTTATCTTTTAAACCACTTGGATAGTTCACACGTAATTCTGATAAACGTTTTTCAACTGCAGCAGCTGTATCTAGCGCATTTGCACCCGTCGCAAGTTTAATCGCGACACCACCTGCAGGATTACCATTGAACTTAGAGTCAAACTGATAGTTGTCAGAACCTAACTCAACGCGTGCAACATCACTTAAACGCACTTGTGCGCCATCAGCAGCATTTTTTAGGAAAATGTTTTTAAACTGCTCTGGAGTCTGCAACATACTTTGTGCATTTACCGTCGCATTTAAAACTTGTCCCTGAACTGCTGGGGCACCACCTAATTGACCTACCGCAACTTGAGCATTTTGTGAACGTATAGCTGCTGCAACATCTGAAGGTGTGAGATTAAAACTAGTAAGTTTTGCTGGATCTAACCAAATACGCATTGCATATGAACCACCAAATACTTGGAGTTCACCTACACCTGCCACACGACTCAGTGGCTCAGAAATATTTGAGTTCACATAATCTTTAATGTCAGAAGCAGAAAGGCTGTTATCTGGCGAATAAAATGCAATAACTTGCAAGAAGCTTGCACCAGACTTCGTCACTTTTACACCTTGACGTTGTACGTCAGCAGGTAACAGTGCTGTTGCTGATTGCAGTTTGTTTTGAACTTGTACTTGGGCGATATCAGGATCAATGCCTTGTTCGAAGTTTAAGTTGATCGATGCTTGACCATTACCCGCACTGTTTGAAGAGATATAACGCAAACCATCCAAACCATTCATTTGCTGTTCAATGATTTGAGTAACCGTATTCTCAACAGTCTGAGCTGAAGCACCTGGATATGTTGCAGAAATTGTCACCGTGGGCGGTGCAATTGTTGGGTATTGCGCAACTGGCATTTTGGTGAGGGTGAGAATACCCGCCAGCATAATCACCAACGCAATCACCCATGCAAAAATTGGGCGATGGATAAAAAATTGAGCCATGCAATCTACCCCTTAAGCTTGTGAAGTAGCTTTTTGTTCAGTTTTTGAAGAGTCAGCTTGTTTTTGTTCATTTGCTTTAGGGGCAGCATTTTGACCTTGTGATGCTTGAGGTTGGTAAGGCTTAGCCTTAACTTCTTGACCTTCTTTTACCTTTGCAACACCATCCACAATAACTTTATCACCAGCTTTTAAACCATCGGTAATAATCCAGTCTTGACCTTGAACCCCTGCTGTCGTCACTGGTCGAGTCTCTACAGCACCTTTCGCATTTACGACCATAGCAATTGCTTGTCCTGTAGGTAAGCGAGTTACAGCTGCTTGTGGAATCAGATATGCATTAGGTAGAACTGCTTGAGAAATTTTTGCAGTTGCGTACATACCAGGTAATAACAAGTGATTTGGATTTGGGAAAACGGCACGTAAAGTGACTGATCCTGTTTCAGGGTTAACACTCGCACCAGAGAATGCGAGTTGTCCTTCGATAGGATAATCTGAACCATCTTCAAGTGTGAGTTTGACGCGCGTATTATTACTACTATCTAAACTACCTTTACTCAACTGCTGACGTAAACGGAGCATTTCAGCACTTGATTGATTGATATCTACATAGATTGGATCAAGTTGTTGGATTGTCACCAACGGATCTGCTTGGTTTGCAGTAACTAAAGCACCAGAAGTTACCGAAGAACGACTAGATTGCCCTGAGATTGGTGCGCGAACAGTTGAATAACCTAAAGTAATTTCAGCATTTTTCAATGCTGCCTGAGCTGCAGCTACATCAGCTTCAGCCAATTTTACTTGAGCATTAATATCATCATATTCTTGTTTAGAAACGGCGTTAGTACCAACCAATTGGCGATAACGATTTTCTTTCACACGCAATGCATTTAAATTAGCTTGCTGACGCAATAAAGCTGCACGAGCATTGTCAGCAGTTGCACGGTTGGTATTAGCATCTATTTGATAAAGCGCTTGACCTGCTTCGACATAACTGCCTTCAGCAAATAAACGCTTTAAAATAACGCCACCCGTTTGTGGACGAACTTCTGATATTTGATACGCAGAAGTGCGCCCAGAAAGTTCAACATTTTGTTCAACGCTTTGTGGTTGAGCAACGATAACACCAACTTCTGGAGGCGGCATTTTTTGAGCAGCAGCAGCTTGCTGTTCATCTTTAGGATCTTTGCTACAACCAACAAGCGCAATGCTTGTTGCTAATGCGCAAGCAGTGAGGGCAGGTGCCCAAAGCTTAGCCGACATCATTGTTCCACCTCAATTTAGATTTTTTATCTAAAAACAAATTGTTGCTGAAATTGCTTTGATACAGCCAAAACCAAAGCAACGAAGTCAAAATCAACCCAATACCCCAACCAGCCAATACATCAGTTGGGTAATGAACCCCTGCATAAACTCTAGATATCCCCATGATTATTAACCATAAAACAGATACTAAAACGATACTGGAACGATATTTGTGCTGTTGTGATAGCAACAGAACTATACTCGATAGGGTTGCAGCATACAGGCTATGGGCACTTGGGAAGGATGCTCCATAACTTTGAACTAAATGATAAAACGCCAACGGTCTTGGTCGATCAATGCCCCATTTCAGAAGCCAACCAATTACAATGCTACCGATCACGCTCAGGGCGACAAATATGACCTTTTTATAGTTTTTCTTTCGAATTTGATGGATACAAAAAAACGACGTCAAAACCAGTAAAAAGGGCATGCCTCCTAGGCGAGAAAACAGAACGGCTACGTGGTTAAACGCAAACGAACGGTGTTCAAATAGCATTTGAACACCTCTAAGGTCTAAATTTGATATGCTTGGAGAAAACAGCCCCATCACACCGATTATCAAAAAAATGCAACCAATACAAAGCAGTAGGTACGGCATGCGAACCTCATTATTTGCTTAACCATTGTTCAGGGTTATATAATGTTTGAAAGTGTACTTGTGAGTACACTTTTGGTCAAGTCTTGAAATTTTATGATAATTTCATTTTCAGATTTTCTCAAGGTTCAGTAAAAAAACATAACAAAAATTGATTAATGTCTCACTTTTTGTTCACTTGATGCATCATCATCTACTTCGATTGGTTGCTTTGGTGGCCAAAAGAAATCACTTGGTCGTGTTAAGAAGTGGGTGAGTACCAATTTTGCCAATGGTTTCCATTGTGCGAAACGTACGCGACGAGCGCGTAAAGCAACAATAATAGTCAAAGTAAAGCTAACAAATAGGTTGGTTAAACCAATGAGCATGACACCAAGGAACGATACAAGGATTAGACCAATATCAGGTGATCCACTAATAGTCATTAAGCCTTGTATAAAATTTGCAGATGCAAAGGCAATGTGACGAATATCTAGTGGTAAGCCTAGAATAAAACCAATCGTCCCCATACTTCCAAGCATGATACCGAACAAGAAGTTACCAGCTAAAGCACCTAAGTTGGTTTCGATATAATTGGCAAATTTATCTAAACGCTGTTGTCCCATCCAGCGTTTCAAACGATGGTGTTGTTTTAAACGAGGACCAACCTTTCGGTAGATGGCCAAATTATCGAAGTAGCCTGCAAGTAGTCCTGAGAAAAATAAGCATATTCCAGCAATTGCAGCATGGGGTACAGCTAACGAAGTAAATGGATTTAGATCATGTAAGGTTTTGGTTGCTTTTGTTGATGAAAGCAAAGGTTCATGTAGATTGTATTGCCATAAAAAAGTAATTAAAGCTGCTACTGGTATAGCAATCGAAATATTACCGAGGATTGCAATAAATTGAGTTCGAATAATGTTGATAATCAGAGCAGCCAATTCAGCAATTTGAGCTGTTTTACTGCCTTTTTGGTGTTGTACTGTTGCGGCAAGTGCTGCCGCTGTCATTGCGGGTTGTTTAGTCGCAACGGTAAAGTGTAAGACATGGATAAGCATGAAGCCTAATGCATAATTCATACTATATAAAAAAGCATGTGTAAAAGGTGCGAGCACTAAACGAGCAGTTAAAATCTTTAAAGTGGCCATCGTTGCGATAATTGCACCAGCACCTGCTGCTGCTTTATACATACCCAAAAAGCCAGCTTTATCAGTGCTTACATAATGTTCACCTGTTTTACTCGCATTTTCAGTGACCTGTAATGCAACCAGTTCGCTGGTTGAGCTGAGTAAATGACGAACACTTTTTTCATCATAATGTGCCTTGGTGAAGTCAGTAAGTAATTCACCTAATGCAAGATAGCGTATCTCATTTTTACTTGCCAATAAGCTCAATAAAAGTTCAATACGATCAATTGCTTGCTCAAGTAGAGATAATAAATAGGTTAAGCTAACACTCACACCAATACGTTTAGTTGCACGGCGAATTTTGAGTACGACTTCACGGCATTGATCTAGCATTACAAATGCCTGAGAAGCATCAGGTGGTGGCATTACAACAACTGCATCTTGATCATCAATTTGTTTTTTATATTTCTCGATGAATTCAACAATTTCTCGATTTTGAACTAAGAAGGGAGATTCATATTCAATAATATCTGGCTGAGCATTAATAAATTCAGGATATAAACCTATACCACTGATTCGATAAGACAAAACGGTAATCGCCTTGATGAGCTCATTTTTAGAAATTTGTTTTTCAACCGTATTACTTTGGCTTTCGGCTAACAGATTAAATAAAGTGATCCAGTCTTGATTCTCAATCAGATCAAGCCATTGGCTATCTGTTTCTTGGTAAAATACTTTTCCAATAAGAGTCTTTAACTGCTGACCATCTTCAACCAATGGAAGAAAGTGCGCACCAAGGCGTTGACTCAGTTGATTCCAAAAACCATCTAATGAAAGAATACCACTATCAGCATATAAGCTAATCTGTTTGTATTGGCTAATCAGTTTGAGTAAGAAATTTTGTAATAGGAGCGCAGACGTCGGCGTCAATAATAATATTTTGATGAAGCCCTGAATCTGTTGTTTAACTTCGTCCGCGTCCTTTGGATTTTTTGGCCGTAAGCGGTTAATTAATTCAATGATAATATTTTCATCTAAAACAGCTTGGTTTTGATCAAGCTGTTCCTGCATTTTTAAAAATAAATCAGATAAAGTTAAATGCATAGGCACTCATAAAGTTATTGAAGTCGATGTAAGGCCATTAAGGTCAAATTAATCAGTGCTTGGCGATATTCATTATCTGGTAGCGCTTTAAGCGCTTCTAAAGCTGCATCCGTTTCTTGTTTGGCACGTTTTTGACAGTAGTCTAAGCCGCCTGAGTTGTGAACAATTTCAATGACTTTGTCCAAATGCTCGATACCACCTGTCGCGATACTGCGACGAATAATCGCATGATCATCTCCAGTTGAATGAGCTAATGCTGAAATTAACGGTAAAGTCGGTTTACCTTCCATTAAATCATCACCAATATTTTTACCTAATGTGTCGGCATCAGAGGTGTAGTCCAAAATATCATCAATAATTTGGAAGGCATTACCAAAATGACCAGCAAAACGACGCAAAGGCTCTCGATATTCTTCAGTGCCCGCTAAAATTGCCGCGCCTTCAGTTGCCAGTTCAAACAGGCGTGAGGTTTTACCATGAATAATTCTGAGATAGGTTTCTTCAGTGGTGTCTGGCTGGTGCTGTGCCTGAAGCTGTAAAACCTCGCCTTCCGCAATCTCACAGGTTCCTGTTGAGAAGTCCTTGAGCAAAGTGATGTTGTTTAAATCCACCAGCAAATCAAAGGCCCGTGCTATCAGGAAGTCACCCACCAAAACGGCGGTCTGATTGTTCCATGTTGCATTTGCGGTTGGACGACCACGGCGTAAGTTGGATTCATCAACGACATCATCATGCACCAATGTTGCAGTGTGTAGCATTTCGATAATTGCCGCTAAATGTTGGGCATGTTGCATGTTTGCGACGCCGCAAGCACGAGCAGCAAGTAAACACATGATTGGGCGCATACGTTTACCGCCAGCTTCAACAACATGTTTACTCACCGACATAACAAGACCAACTTTAGAACTTATACCTTCATTGATCAGGTGATCCATCGCAGCAAAATCTGTCGCAACAGGGGAGAGAATGTCTTGCTTGAAATCGATAACCATATGAAGGAAAACCTCGTATAGGTGGATAATGTTGCCAAGTGTATCAATTAATTTATTGCTAAACAGTTATACAAGTCATGTAATCTGTGATTTACAACAAGACGGTGAGTTTTTTGGTCTTAATTTAGCCAAATAAAGGCAATTCTCTATAAACCGATATCACTCTACTTATGACTTGATAAAAACACAGTTTGTTATTGTCGCAATTTGTTTTTAAAAATGTATTTCAAATTTTGATCAGAATCAATCAAAACAAGCCGGCATCAATCTAATTGATTTCATTAAAAAATCCAAGCAACTTATCAATATCTCTGCATTTGTGCAAAATGACTTGTTGTTTGATCAATTTTCACTTAAAATTTGTCCCCTTATATAACCCCAGTGGCGTTCGTTTTAAGCTCGGTATATCCCTTTATCGACACGACGACACGGGCATGTTGGAGTACATTATGTACGCAGTAATCCAAAGCGGTGGTAAACAGCACCGTGTTGTTGAGGGTGAAACCCTTAAAGTAGAATTGTTGAAAGCAGAAACTGGTTCAACTATTACGTTTGATGACGTATTAATGGTTGTTAACGGTGACAGCATTCAAATCGGTGCTCCAGTAGTAGCTGGCGCAAAAGTAACTGCAGAAGTAGTTGGCCATGGTCGTCACGACAAAATCCGCATCATCAAAATGCGTCGTCGTAAACACTACCGTAAGCAACAAGGTCACCGTCAATGGTTTACCGAGTTGAAAATTACTGGTATCGCAGGCTAACTCAGGAGTAAATAGACATGGCAACTAAAAAAGCCGGTGGATCGACGAAGAACGGTCGTGATTCGAATCCTAAGATGTTAGGTGTTAAAGTTTACGGTGGTCAAACTGTAACTGCTGGTAACATCATCGTTCGTCAACGTGGTACAGAATTCCACGCTGGTGCAAATGTTGGTATGGGTCGTGACCATACTTTATTTGCTACTGCTGACGGCGTAGTAAAATTTGAAGTGAAAGGTCAATTTGGCCGTCGCTATGTAACTGTTGAAGCTTAAGCTTTAATGGTTCAGAAAAACCCGCTTTTAGCGGGTTTTTTTATATTTACAATCTCTACATAAAGGCTGTAACTTCATACATAATGCAGACCTTTGCGACACGAATTACACAAAACCAATGCTTTTCTTCATTTTTTAAATGATCAAAAACAGTAAGATGTCGTCATAACAGTAAAAATCTGATAGAAGGTTCATTTTATGAATTTCGTAAAAAAAATCGCTTATGCAACAACTTTAAGTGTAGCTACACTTGCTCCTGTTGTGAGTAGTCAGGTATTTGCTGCACCTGTGGCTGCATCGACTCAGCAGGCGACGAATAGTTTGGTTCAACAACTCTCTGGCTTACAAAGATTCACAGCAGATTTTGAACAAAGTACCAAAGTAGCTGCGAGTAATAAAGCAGTTCAGAAAAAAGGTTTAACTGCACAACATATGAACCAGACTTTTAAAGGTTCAATGAAAGTTGAACGACCTGGAAAGTTTTATTGGGAAACCACAAGTCCTGCTAAACAAACGATTGTGACTACAGGTAAAGTCGTCTGGATTTATGATCCTGATCTTCAACAGGCAGTACGTCAAAGTTTGGATGATCAAATTGCGAATACCCCAGCGCTTTTACTGTCAGGGAATACCAAACAGATTATGCAATCTTATCGCGTAACGCAGCCTGATCGTAGTAAGCTTTATTATACTTTGTATCCAAAACAAGAGGATGGAGCATTTCAAAGTTTAACGATTAGTTTTGGTGCAAATAAGGCACCTAACTTGATGGTCTTACAAGATTCTTTAGGTCAAACAACGAATGTTCGATTTACTAATGTAAAAGTTAATCCAACTATTCCTGCATCAGTATTTAATTTCACGCCACCGAAAGGTACGGATATTATTGATCAGTAATATTCTAAATACTCAAAGAGCTGCAATTACTGTTGCTCTTTGAGGTGAAATGTAGATACATTTCTTAATTTCATCTATAGGCAAGGCTTTGTATAGTGAAGAAAAACATCAGAGGCTTGCATGACGATGAACTTTACACAATTATCAAAAATTATTCCGCTTCTTCCTATCCTGACAGTTATTGCATTAACAGGTTGCCAACCTAAAAAAGATACAACTAATGAAAAGGACAAAGTAGATATTCCACTCATTCAAGCGAAAGTTATTGCAGTCAAAATACCCAAACAAAAAGTCTGTTTAGAAGATGGTTGTACCAAGTATGATTTACAAAATGTTGAAACCAATCAAAAATGGATTGATGAATATTTTCTTCATCGTATGAAAAAAGCAGAGCCGAATGCCTTTGCTAATATCGCTGACCAGAAAGTCAAGCTGCCAGCCGATGAACCTTCACTCAGTGAAAGTAGTACTTACGTGCGTTTTGTGGGGCAAAACTATAATTTGGCGACTTTTGCCATTCAGACCTATAGTTACCCTGCGGGTGCGGCACATGGTATTTCGCATCAGGAATTTGTGAATTTTGATTTGTCGAATAAGAAACATATTACTGTTGCAGAGTTGTTGAAACCCGAAATGAATCAAAAACTTCGTGATGAGTTATATGCTGCTAATCAAAACTGGTTAGATGATCACCAAATTAGGAAAGATCAATTGCAAGTCAGTGATAATTTTTATTATGGAGTCAATGGGATCGTGTTCGTCTATCCATTGTATGAGTTGGCTTCATATGCAGAAGGGATGAGCGAATTAACTTTACCGTATTATTCAGCCAAAAAATTTATCAAGTCTGAATATTTACCAAGCTTACCGAAAGAGCCAAATTAGTTGTTAGTCAGCATCTAAACATTGTTTATAGATGCTGATAGTTTATTGCCAATCGCTGTATTTTTTTAGGTTAAAGCCTTACACTATAGCCAGTTTTTTCTCTATTCATGATTGATTATGATCGACCCAAAATTACTCAGAAATAATATTGAAGCAGTGAATGCTGCTTTAGCAAAACGTGGTATTCAGCTTAATGTACAAGAATGGGCTGACTTAGAAGTTCGCCGTAAAGATTTACAATCCAAAGCTGAAAATTTACAGGCTGAACGTAATGCTGGTGCAAAACAAGTTGGTCAAATCAAAAAATCGGGCGGAGATGCATCTGAAATTATGGCACGTATGGCTGCCATTGGAGATGAAATCAAAGCTGCTGAAGTTGCGCTTGCTGAGTTGCAAACTGAACTAGAGCAGAAGTCACTAGCCATTCCAAATTTGCCAGATGAGTCTGTGCCTGAAGGGAAAGATGAAAGCGATAATGTTGAAATCTTAAAGTGGGGCACACCACGCCAATTTGATTTTGAGATCAAAGATCATACCGATCTTGGTGAGTGGATGGGTGGGCTTGAGTTTGAAACAGCAACCAAATTAACAGGTTCACGTTTTAGCGTACTCAAAGGTCCTTTGGCACGTCTACAACGCGCTTTGACGCAGTTTATGTTAGATACGCATACGCTCAAAAATGGTTATACCGAGGCTTATGTTCCTTACTTAGTTAATGCAGATAGTTTACGTGGTACAGGTCAGCTGCCTAAATTTGAAGAAGACTTATTCAAGTTGCAAGGTGAAAAAGAATATTACTTGATCCCGACCGCAGAAGTGCCAGTAACAAACTTTGTGCGTGACGAAATCTTAGATGCAGATCGTTTACCACTTAAATACGCAGCACATACACCATGTTTCCGTAGCGAAGCAGGTTCTTATGGTCGTGATACCCGTGGTTTGATTCGTCAACATCAGTTCGATAAGGTCGAAATGGTGCAAATTTCAAAACCAGAGCACTCAATGCAGGCGCTTGAAGAACTAACTGCACATGCAGAGGGCATTTTGCAGGCATTAGGCTTACCATATCGTAAAATTTTGCTCTGTGGTGGTGATATGGGTTTTGGTGCAACCAAAACTTATGACTTAGAAGTATGGGTGCCAAGCCAAAATACCTATCGTGAAATCTCAAGTTGCTCAAACATGGGCGATTTCCAAGCACGACGAATGAAAGCACGCTACCGCGTAGATCAGAAGAAGATCGAATTGGTGCATACGTTGAATGGTTCAGGTTTAGCTGTAGGTCGTACTTTGCTTGCAGTGATGGAAAACTATCAACGTGCGGATGGTTCGATTGAGATTCCTGAAGTTTTACGTCCATATATGGGCGGTATTAGTTATATCGACTAAAATGCATCGAATTTGTGCATAGTTTTTGCTTTAGCTCAATCAGATCTAAAAATATAGAGGCGTATCGTGGAAATTTTCCCAATCTCTTTAAAGTTGCAGCAGCAACGTTGCCTGATTGTGGGTGGTGGGCATATTGCCTACCGCAAAGCAAACTTGTTAGTCAAAGCTGGTGCGATTATTGATGTGATTGCACCAGAGATTGAGCCTGATTTGCAACAATTAGTTGAGAAGTCACAGGGTCAATATATTCAAGCCCCTTTTTCTGTAAATATTTTAGCAACGCCTTATCGCCTAGTGATTGCAGCGACAGATCAGCCTGATGTGAATAAAGCTGTCTTTGAGCAATGTGAGATACGTAATCTTCTCGTCAATAGCGTGGATGATATTCCAAATTGTCGTTTTATGGTGCCTGCAATTATTGATCGGTCACCACTCGTTATTTCTGTGGCTTCAAATGGAGCTTCGCCTGTTTTATCACGTCAAATTCGTACACAGTTAGAAAGTTCTATTCCTCATGGTATGGGTAAATTAGCTGAGTTTTCTGGTCAATGGCGTAAACAGGTGAAAGAAAAAATTGCGAATCCAGATGAGCGTCGTATCTTTTGGGAAAACTTATATGCAAGCCCACTAAAAGAACAAGTCTTTAATGACAATCTTGAGGTGGCAAATAATTTAATTGAACAAGCCTTAACAGAATGGACTGCACCGAAAGGTGAAGTCTATTTAGTGGGTGCGGGTCCTGGTGATCCAGAGTTGCTGACTTTAAAAGCATTACGCTTGATGCAACAAGCTGATGTGGTGATTTATGATCGTTTGGTCTCTGCACCGATCTTAGAATTGTGCCGCCGTGATGCTGAAAAGATTTATGTCGGTAAAGCACGTTCTAATCATTCAGTCCCACAAGATGGTATTAATGCTTTGTTGGTTGAATATGCACAAAAAGGTAAGCGTGTTTGCCGCTTAAAAGGTGGTGATCCATTTATTTTTGGGCGTGGTGGCGAAGAGATTCAAGAATTAGTTGAAGCTGATGTTACATTTCAAGTTGTGCCGGGTATTACAGCGGCGTCAGGGTGTTCTGCTTATGCAGGTATTCCACTCACGCATCGTGATTACGCACAAAGCGTACGTTTTTTAACAGGACACCTTAAAGAGGGATCACCAGAACTTCCTTGGAATGAACTAGTGTATGAAAACCAAACTCTGGTGTTGTACATGGGCTTAGTTGGTTTAGAACGCATTTGTGAGCAACTGATTGCTCACGGCCAGCGTCCAAATATGCCAGTTGCACTTATTTCCAAAGGTACCACGCCAGATCAAAATGTGGTGGTTGGAACTTTAGCTGATATAGCGACCAAAGTATCTGAGCATCATATCGTAGCACCGACTTTAACCATTATTGGTGAAGTAGTTAGTCTGCGTGAACAGTTAAAATGGCAATAAAATTTCCTTTATGGCGTTGTCGTCATTCCAGATCTATTGAATAAATAGATCTGGAGAATTTGAATAGTAGAGAAAATTTGTGATTCATGTTGTCCTATACGAACCAGAAATACCTGCAAACACAGGTAATATTATTCGTTTGTGTGCCAATACAGGTGCTCAATTGCATTTAGTGAGACCTTTAGGTTTTGAACTAGACGATAAGAAATTGAAGCGAGCAGGTTTGGATTACCACGAATGGGCAAGAATGCAAATTTGGGACAATATCGAACTCTGTCTTGCCGATTTAAAAACCAAAGGTGTTGAGCATGTTTTTCCATTGACCACTAAAGGTACAGCGACACCGCATACAGTCGATCTTAATCGTCCAGTTGCTTTGTTGATGGGGCCTGAAACTCGTGGTTTACCTGAACAAGTGCGTTTAATGTTCCCACAAGAGCAATGGATTCGTCTGCCAATGGCTGAAAATTCAAGAAGTTTAAACCTCTCTAACGCAACCGCCGTGATTGTCTATGAAGCGTGGAGACAACAGGGTTTTAAACAACTTTAATTCCTTGGGTTAGAGATCACCATACGGGCTTACAACAACTAAGGTTATGGTTCACACGTGGTTGGCAAGATAAAGTTTTTGCAGGCTTTACAAACAGTGCAAGTTTAAATGGTGATAAACAAGTGACGTTGATTCAATTACAAACCTTAGCTTCTCAGCATGGTGGTATTTGGGTGAGTTTAGGTTTACTTCCAGCCAATACCAAAGCCGCAAAACGCGAAGATGTGAATAATTTAGGCGGTTCTGTTGGTTTACTGGTTCAATCACCTTCTGATGCGAGTGTAGATGAGATTCCAACAGGGGACTTAGAAACAGCGAAGCTGTATGCGGAACGTGTTAAGTCAATTGTTGAAAAACTGCATAGCTAAGTTTTTGAGTTAATAAAAAGGCGCATTTAGCGCCTTTTTAGATTTAGATGATTTTATTCGTGTTCATTGTGTTGAGGTGCATTATATTTAAAGCCTTTGGTTTTATAGCCTAAATATAAAACACCAAACATTGCCCACCATAAACCGTATTTTAATGCTGTATCTTCAATTTCTAGCCACATAGCGAAGACACTCAGGAAGCCACAAAGAGGAATGATGACAAAGTTTAAAATATCTTTGAAATTCTTTGTACGGCCATCACGTAATGCATAGCGAGAAATCACTGAGAGATTTACAAAAGTAAATGCAATCAAAGCACCAAAGCTGATCATTGAAATCACAACATCCAAACTCATAAAACCAGCGCTTAATGCGACCAATCCTACAATGATAATATTATAAGATGGGGTATATGTTTTATGACTAATATGGCCGAAGATTTTCTTATTAATCACACCGTCCCGACCCATCACATACATCAGACGTGATACGCCTGCATGGGCAGAAATCCCTGATGCCATGACCGTCACAATCGCAAAGGCAAGCACATAGGACTGGAATAACGAACCACCCACCAGCAACAGGATGTCAGGTTGGGTTGCGGCGACGTCCTCAAAATAAGTTTTAGGATCATTCGGAAAGTAAATTTGCATAAAGTAGGTGCTGATAATAAAAATTACACCTGCGAATAATGCAGTCAAGAAAATCGCTTTTGGTAAGGTCTTTTCAGTATCTTTGGTTTCTTCTGCAAGAGAGCTTAAAGAATCAAAACCTGTAAATGAAAAGCACAGTAGGGTTGCACCTGTAATTAACGCGCCAATAGAGGTTAGCTCATTCCAGAACGGTTGTAAGCTCCAAAGTTGATAGCGTGTTTCTGCAGTAATTGGACCTTCTGCGTTATACCCCATTTGTAGTTTGTTATAAACTAAATAGGTGAATACACCGATGACGATCAGTTGAACTAAAACAATCAAGCTATTAAAGTTTGCAACAAAACGAGCGCCACGCAGGTTGATGCCAGTCATAAAGGCAGTCAGGATAATCACCCAGACCCAGTGGTTTACATTTGGAAATAAGGCATCCAGATAGATTCCCGCCAAGATGATATTGACCATCGGTGATAGTAAATAATCGAGCCAAGAAGACCACCCCACCATAAAGCCAACATTTGGGTGGATTGATTTTTGAGCGTAAGTATAAGCCGATCCAGAAGATGGATAACGGCGAATCATGTGCCCATAGCTTAGCGATGTAAATAAAATCGCAATCAATGCCACAATGTAAGAGGTAGGAACGTGGTGATGACTTTCTTCTGATACCAGACCGAAGGTGTCAAACAAGGTCATCGGTTGAATATAAGCCAAACCAATAATGATAATGTGCCAGAGACCTAGCGTTTTTTGCAGTTTAGCTACCGATGGAGTCCCAGAAATATTTGTCAACGGCGTTATCCTCATAATCGTTGATCAAAGATCAGCTATGGTTTTAAGGGTCATTTGAGACAAAAATGACCCCCGCTACAAAAAAAAGAAGTGCGCCAATTTATCGTAATTTATTATAAATTGTCAGTACTTTTATGCTTCTTTTAGCAATTTTTTTGCCAATTCGCCAAAGAAATAGATGAATAAAGATTCATTTAAAATGGCAAAGCCCCGATAACGAGATTATATCGGGGCTTTGAAAGTTAAATTATTTATTTAACTTAATGAATTACCATGCTTTTTGCAATATTGCACGAAGATCTTCTAAATTCGCTTCTTTTGGGTTGTAAATGATTGAACCATCATTTAAGGCTTTTTCAGCAACTTCGTCTAACTGCGCTTCTGTCACTTTACCCGTTTCACGTAAAGTACGTGGAAGTTTAGTAAGCGTGAATAAACGATCACGCATGGTTAAAATAGTTGCAATGGCTTTTTCTGCTCGCAGATGAGCAGGTGTCTGTGCATAAATATCTGCACCTGCAAGTGGAAGCAATAATTCACCAATCTTAGCACCATTGACTTCTTTGTTGTATTCAAGCACATATGGCAAGAATAAGTTCATGCAAAGACCATGGGGTAGGTGAGCCACCGCACCCAGAGCATGGCCAAGTGAGTGAACCAGACCAACCATTGAATTAGAGAATGCGATTCCCGCCATAGTTGATGCTTGAGCAAGCTCTAAACGACCTTGTGCATCACTTGGATTGTCTAAAACTTTGAATAAGTTTTCACTAATTTTCTTGATGCCAGCACTTGCATAAGCATCGCTTAAAGGATTCGCTGCTAAGCATGTATAAGCTTCAACACAGTGAGTGAGTGCATCCATACCTGTCATTGCGGTTAGGTGTGGTGGCAATGTTTGTGTCATGCGCGGATCAAGAATCGCTGCATGTGGCATGAGATAGTAAGAAGCAAATGCAAGTTTGACATTTTTTTGCGTATCAGAAACGACAGCAACCATAGTTGCTTCAGAACCTGTACCAGACGTTGTCGGAATCACGAAGAATGGTTTTAATGGTTTTGGTAGGTTATGCGCACCTGAGTATTGCAATAAATCATCGCCACCTTCTGAAACTAAAATATTAGTTGCTTTGGATGTATCAATAACCGAACCACCACCAATCGCAATAATCGCATCACATTTTTTTTCACGATACAGTTGTGCTGCTGCACGTACTACTTCCAAGCTTGAATCAGGTGGAACGTCATCAAAAATTGCACCAATTACAGCATCTGTTGTGCTAAAAGCAGCTTCAATTGGGCTGAGTAGACCATTTGCACGTACGCCTTTATCGGTAATGATCATTGGGCGTTTTGAACCAAGAGTCGCAAGTTCAAAAGGGATGTGCTCTAACGCAGCATTACCAGCAATTACCTTTACAGGACAAAAAAATTCGTAATAAGGCTTAGCCATGTTATGCGCTCCGTTTGAAATATGATTGTGCGACTTTGAGGTAGATATTTTTTGCGCCAGTGAATTTTTCTTTGAATGTTAATTCAGCTGGATAACGTTTCACAGCAAGTGAGGCAATTAATTTAGGTAGAATTAACGCTTCCATTTTATTTAAACAACGCACTAAGCGAATGGCACTTGAAACATCACCATCAGCAATCATACGGTCATTGGCAAATGCTTGAGCAGTACTTTCTTGGAAAGAAAATACCAGAAAAGCATGAGTTAAATGTTTGAAGGTAATTGTTAAATCGGGTTTGCCTTTATAGTTGGATAAAAGCTCTAATTGTTTTTCTTCGGTCACTCGTGCAATAAATGCAGGACCATTTGGGAAAACATTCATTGAAAGTATAAAGCCAACTGGAAATTTAGAGACTTCCTGTTGTACTTCGTCATCCACTTGGCTTGCCATTACTAAACCACGACCGACGACATCCATCATGAGTTTTACGTAGGCAAATTGCAAAGTGGGCTTCACTGCTTTGGTCGAAATCACTCGCGTATCCCTTGTTAAAATTATGCAAAAGCAAATTTAGAGTAATTACTCTAATTTATTTCTTTGGAATTTAAAAGTAGTTTATTCAGATTTGACTATAAGGTCATGAAAGAAATTCGTATTTTGTAAATAGCGAATAAAATCATGACAAAGTTGCTCAAAGCTTGGGTAATCTTCAAGCAAGTCTTGCAAGCGTACCATTTCTAAACCTGCGTATCCACAAGGATTAATGGTTTGAAAGCCTGTTAAATCACAATCAATATTTAAGGCTAAACCGTGGTAACTACGACCACGGCGAATTTTAAAACCTAAAGACCCGATTTTACGACCATCAACATAGACTCCTGGCGCATCAGGCTTAGCGTAAGCATCAATGTTGTATTGTTTCAGCAAGTCAATCATGGCTTGTTCAGCAAAGCTGACTAGAGTTCGAACATGCCATTTCAAACGGTTTAAATCTAATAGGAAATAGGCAACGAGTTGACCCTTACCATGCCAAGTGACCTGTCCCCCGCGATCAGTATGGACAACTGGAAGGCTGCTGTGCGTAAGGATATGTTCAGCTTTGCCTGCTTGCCCTTGAGTCAAAACATCTTGATGTTGTAATAACCAAACTTCATCGGGTGTGGTTTCATCACGATGAGTTGTGAAGTCTTTCATTGCTTCAAAACGAGCTGTGTAGTCTTGTAGATCATTGAAACAACGAATGATTAAAGTAGGTTTTACAGAGCTCATTACAATAAAATTTCCTTTGCAGCTTTGAAGGGATAAGTGATTTAATTATTTAATTATTTAATTTAGATAAATAGGGGTGATCTAAAAGTCGTACGTTATTTTTTATTAAAAAAAATCCAAAACACTTTCGTATTTTGGATTTCTTATTTAAAGCGCTGTCTTAATTAAAGGGCAGGCTGCAAGATCAGCATATAGCGCATGAACTTGTTCTAACTCTTCAAAGCGTAATTGTGCGGTTAAAGAGTGGTATTTACCTGTACGTGAAGGTTGTACTTTTACTGTGCCACCATCGAATTCAGGGAAGTGCTTCTGCAAAATATCAACAACAGCCACTCGAAGTTCATCCCCTGCATTACCAATCAATTTGATTGGATAGTCCATCGGGAAAACCCAAAGATGTTCTTGTAATTCACGAGAAGGAGTGCGGTCTAACATGAGCAACCTCTTTAATTTGAAACGCCTGCATCAGTGCAGGCGCTTATGATCTAATCACTAGATGGGGATGAAGTGTTGAACTTCAAGTCCTGCGCTAAACCAATACCATGCATTGGTCTAGCACAAGATTTCTCAAAGATTAGTCGTTTTCCAAGAATGAACGTAAATGTTCAGAGCGAGAAGGGTGGCGAAGTTTACGTAACGCTTTCGCTTCAATCTGACGGATACGTTCACGTGTTACGTCAAACTGTTTACCTACTTCTTCTAAAGTATGGTCGGTTGGCATATCGATACCAAAACGCATTTTTAAGACTTTAGCTTCACGTTCTGTTAAGTTTTCAAGCACTTCACGTGTCGCTTCTTTTAAACCTTCTGAGGTCGCAGCATCGACTGGAGATGTGATGTTTGAGTCCTCAATGAAGTCACCAAGATGCGAATCTTCATCATCACCGATCGGTGTTTCCATCGAAATCGGTTCTTTTGCGATTTTAAGTACTTTACGAACCTTAACCTCGTCCATTTCAAGACGCTCACCTAATTCTTCAGGTGTCGGTTCACGTCCCATTTCTTGAAGAAGTTGACGTGATACACGATTGATCTTGTTAATCGTTTCAATCATGTGGACTGGAATACGAATAGTACGCGCTTGATCGGCGATTGAACGAGTAATCGCCTGACGAATCCACCAAGTTGCATAAGTCGAGAATTTATAACCACGACGATATTCAAACTTGTCTACAGCCTTCATCAAACCGATGTTGCCTTCTTGAATCAAATCAAGGAATTGTAAGCCACGGTTAGTATATTTCTTCGCAATTGAAATAACCAAACGTAAGTTTGCTTCAACCATTTCTTTCTTGGCACGACGTGCTTTCGCTTCACCAACTGCCATACGTTTAGAGATATCTTTGATATCTTTTACGTTCAAACCAAGGTCTTTCTCAATATCGGCAATTTTCTGTTGGAATGCCAATACGTCAGGGCGCACTTTTTCTAAATGTGCTTTGGTTTCAGCAGGGGCTTTCGCGATTTGTTCATCTAACCAAGCTGGATTTGACTCTTGTTCAGGGAAGGTTGTACGGAATTGATTACGATCCATACGACCACGACGCACTGCATAACGCATGATTTCACGTTCGTTGGTACGAATTTGCTCATGTGTGCCACGAATCATTTCTGAAATGATGTCAAATAAACGTGGTGTGAATTTGAACATCATAAAGACGGCAGCTAAAGCTTCTAGTGCAGCTTTTGCTTCGTCACTATTGCGACCATGTTTTGCTAGAATTGCTTTTGTATCATTCCAAGCAGCTTCTAGTTCAGAAAAACGAACTTTGGCAATTTCAGGATCTGGTCCAGATTCACCTTCAGAATCATCATCACCTTCAGATTCTTCGTCTTCGTCATCATCGTCAAGTTTTACATCTTTCGTCGCAGGTGAAGCGCTTTCAGCTTCTTCAAGTTCTGCTTCTTCTAGTACTTCTGGAATGTCATCATCAGTTTCTGGGTCTAAATAGCCAGAAAGAATATCAGCAAGACGACGCTCACCTGTTAAAAAGTCATTATATTCTTGTAAAACGACTTCAACAGCATTTGGCCAATAAGCAATTGAATGTAAAACGTCACGAATACCTTCTTCGATACGTTTTGCAATGCTAATTTCGCCTTCACGTGTTAAAAGTTCAACTGTCCCCATTTCACGCATGTACATACGTACAGGGTCAGTGGTACGACCAGGCTCACTTTCAACCGATGCGAGTACGGCAGCAGCTTCTTCTTCAGCGACTTCATCCGCAGCTTCAGTAGATTCACCAAACATGGTGTCATCAGTTTCTGGCGCACGTTCATGCACTGGAATACCAACGTCTTGAAGCATCTGGATGATGTCTTCAATCTGCTCACTTTCCGTAATTGAGTCTGGTAGATGATCGTTAACCTCAGCGTAAGTTAAGTAACCTTGTTCTTTGCCTCGGCTAATCAGAGCCGCTACTTGCGAAGTAGGGGAATTCATATCGCTCATCTTTGCTTACTCTTTTGTTGAATCTGTGGCGGTGAAAAACCGTGCATGATAGCACAATTCACGAGGAATGTTTTGGATTTGATCCGCTAGCTTTAAATAAAAAATAGGTTGGATTGAACTGTAGTTTCTTAGATATTGGGATGTGTCATAATTTTTCAAGCAGAGAATTCCTATTCAAGAATTTTTTTATTTGTACAATTGTTAGAATATAAATACACAAAAAAAACGATGAAAAAAAGTACAAAACACCATTTTATAGTAAAAAAATCAAATAAAACTTGACAAGGTTTGATAAGACGGATAAATAGCGGCTAGACCCATTTATATTTTTTCATTTAGAGGTACTGTTAGTGTCTTCTACAGATTTCGAATTAGATGATGATAACTACGGTGAGGATGATGTTGGTTTTGATGAGTCATCAGGCAAAATCAGTGCCAAAGAATCATTAGAAAAGCGCCGTTTGATTGATGATCTACTCGCTCAACGCCGTTTAGAACGAGAATTAAAAGATTTCGATTATGATTTCGACGACGATGATTTGGATGACTAAAGTGAAGCAAAATTGCTAAGACTTTATGTTTGAAAATGTTATGCTGTTGCCGTGTATTTAAAATTTGGATCATAAAATGAGCACATTAGATTTAGACTTATTGAGTAATTTTCTTGACGGTGATCAAAATGAGCACGGTTTAGATTTTGCAGCGACTCATGGCTTTTTGTGTGCTATTGCGGTTGGTCCAAAATTTGATCGTTGGTTGGATGAGCTTTTTGAGAGTAATCAAAAGAAAGTTCCTAGTGAAATCATTGAACAAATCAAAGCTTGGTTAGAGTCTATTCGCCAAGATTTAGCCAATGAAAACGGAATTGAATTCCCTTTTGAAATTGAAGAAGCAGATGTTGACTCAAGTTTAGGTGATTGGAGCGTTGGTTTTGTTGATGCAATGTTCTTAAATGAAGAGGCATGGTTTGCTCCAGAGTTTGAAGAACAATTGGTTGATTTAACTTTACCAATTATGGTGTTTAGTGGCATTGATGAAGAAGATCCACAAATGGAATCTTTCCGCCGCAATGGTCAATTGATGGATGAATTAGCAGAAGAAATTCCTGATAATTTGAACGAAATTTATCTTATGTATCACACGCCAGCGTGATGCTATATCTTATGTGGTTATAAAAGTAATGCATAATTTGACACCAAATTAAATATTAAACGTCCTTTAGAGGACGTTTTTTATATCTCGTTTGGGAGTTAAGGTTTTTGTGATTGAGGAAGCATCAAGTGGAGATCACTATTCAATGTTTTTATATTTCTCTTCGCTATTTAATCTATTTGTGGTGATTTGACCAGAGACCAAACATTTTCATAGGCGATTACTTTACCCTTAAGATTCTCTGTTATCGTTTCCAATAATTTAATTTGATAATGCGTTGCATAATGCTCAGTTAATTCATGTTCAGGAACGGAGAATGGTGGTCCTTTAAGTGAGTTTTGATTATATTCAAGGCTAATTAATAGCTGAGGTGCTTGTTTTGTAATGTCTAACAAATGTTGTGTGTATTGGCTTCGCATTTGCGGTGGAAGAGCGATTAGGGCAGCTCGATCATAAACAGCATCTACATCACCAAGTTGTTGTGCTGTTAACTGGAAAAAATCACCAACGAATAATTCAATTTGAGGATGTTGATAGTGATTCAATTCAGCTGATTGTGCCTCTTTAAAGCTCAATCCTAAATTTGAAATAAGATCTTGGATTGCAATAGGGCTAAGATCAATACCAACTATTTGATAACCCTGATTTATTAGCCAGCTTATATCTAAACTTTTACCACAAAGTGGAACAAAAATACGAGCATGAGGCTTTAAATCTAATGATCTAAAATATTGGGTGAGTAGGGCGTGAGGTTGGTCTTGATGAAAACCAATATTATTGTTTTGCCATTTGTCATGCCAAAAATCATGTTGCATTATTTGAACCTCAGTATCCATTTAAATAGAGTTGAAAATGTCATCTACTATTTTTTTGATAAATAGAATTTTTTGATTAAAAGCCAAAGTACGTATGCTATTGCAATAACTAAAATAATAGTGCCAATACGCTGTGTAATAGCACTCATCAATGCTGGATTTTCACTAAAATGATAACCAATATAGGCAAGTAGGGTGGTCCAAAGGATTGTACCTGCAGCACTGTAAGCCATGAATTTACTAAAAGGCATTTGGCTCATACCTGCTGGGATACTAATTAAAGAGCGAACTGCAGGTACCATACGACCAAAAAAAACGATCCTATGCCCATATTTTTCAAACCAAGCCAATGATTTTTCAAGATCAGCAACACTAATACGTAGGTATTTTCCGTAGCGTTCGACAAGAGTAAAAAGGTGGTGTTGCGGAATTTTTCTACCAATCCAATACAGTAATGCCGCGGCTAGGAGTGAGCCGATACTACCAGCAATAATCACTCCGATTAAAGTCAGTTCACCTTTTGCCGCGGTATAGCCTGCGGATGGCATAATGATTTCGGATGGAATTGGTGGGAAAATATTATCAAGAAACATTAAAAATGCGATACCCAAGTATCCTAGTTTCTCCATGATGGATAATACCCAGCCTTCCAGTCCCATAGCGCCTAAATGTGATTTGTGAGTTAGGGGTTAGAATAATGCTTGTCTAAATAACTCTCAATGATGTATTGGTTAATAATTTTGATGATTAAAATAAAAAAGCCTTAGTTTGAGCTAAGGCTTTCTATTAAATCTTTATACTTATTTATAGGCGTTTGCGTTTTGCCGCTGCAATTTGTGACTGACGCATACGGAAGCCAGCTTTTTGTTTATCCGTAGTTTTATCAATACAGTAAACACAAGACACACCGTGTTCATAGCTTGGTAAATCAGCTTCAACCTTAGTAAGCGGCCATCCACAAGCGTGACACTTAATATTTTCACCTTCTTCAACGCCGTGAGTCACCGCAGTACGACCATCAAATACGAAGCATTCACCTTCCCACATACTTTCTTCGGCAGGGGTTTCTTCTAGATATTTTAAAATACCGCCTTTGAGATGATAAACTTCCTTAAAGCCTTCTTGAAGAAGGAGAGAAGTTGATTTCTCGCAACGAATACCGCCCGTACAGAACATCGCAATTTTTTTGTCTTTGTGCTGCTCAAGGTTTTGTTTTACATATTCAGGAAATTCACGGAATGTTTCCGTTTTGGGATCGATTGCACCCTTGAATGTACCCGCTTTGTATTCATAGTCATTACGAGTGTCGATCAGGATCACGTCATCACGGCTAATCAGCTCATTCCACTCTTTAGGATCAAGATAATGGCCAACCAAATCACGTGGCTTAACGTCGACACCTAAAGTGACAATTTCATTTTTAAGTTTAATTTTCATTTTACGGAATGGTTTTTCAGAGCTTTCAGACTCTTTATATTCCATTGCATTGAAACCTTCGTTTAAAAGGAATTGATGAACGGTATCAATTGCGGCACGGTCGCCAGCAACAGTTCCATTAATTCCTTCAGACGCTACAATCAGAGTTCCACATAAATTGATGCTCTTCACTAAGTTCAAAAGACGTTGTTGCAGGTCTGCTGCATCTGAAACTTCTTTAAATTGATATAGTGCCGCAACAACCCAATTATTGGTCGCTTGCTGTTCTACAGGTGCAAGCTGTTCTACAGTAGCGTTCATGGATAACTCCAAATGTATTAAGATAGAAAAATAAGGCGCACATTTTAGCGCGAAATCTGAAAATAAGCGAGAAAGCCATAAAACAAATATGGTTTTAAAGGAGTTGGTTTTGAGTAACGATCGTCGAATTCCATCATTGACCCCCTGTGCAGGACGTTGCTCAACGGTATTTGGTGATCTGGTTTGTCGTGGTTGTCGACGTTTTAATCATGAAGTGATTCAGTGGAACACCTACACGCCTGAGCAAAGACTCATGGTTTGGAGGCGATTGGATGCACAACTGGACCAGATTCTGGTGCCATTGTTGCCCAATGCCAGTCTCCAGCATGTCGAGGGCTTTATCCACGGCAAGCACATTCGTATTCTGGAAAGCGCAAGTGCTGGGCGTAAGCTGTATCATGCTTTAAAAGTCTGTGAGAAAAATAAGCATTTGGCACATGATAGTGGGCTTGGTATTACAGATTCACAGGTTAAACCCATTTGGGATGAGTTTGAGCGTCGTGTGTTGGCTTTGGCGAAAGCGAGTTATGAATTGGCATGGTTACGTGCTGATGGTATCAGTGCAACCTTGTTACGTGCCTTGGAAGATGATGAGATCTAAAAAGCTTTTTTTCGAAAAGTTAGCCAATAAATAACCATTTCAGCAATTAATACATTGATCGTCCAGCCTAACCATGCTTCAAGCTGATAAATGTGGATTGGTGTAAGCCAATCCCAATAGGGTTGAATTTGGTAAAGTGTAAGTTTCCATGTTCTTAAGCTTAATGCAGATAATGCTAAAGCAAAACTTCGAATCATCCAGTTACGATGTGCGATCCATTTTTTTTCAAAAGCATAATAAAGTGCAAATAGGGTACTTGTTCCCCATAATAATCCAAGAATGACAAAGCAGATTTGAGTACTTAGACCTCCATTTGCTGAGATTGCAAGAATGAAGCCGCTAGGCAAGGCGGCTCCAAGTGTTGCAATAATATAAAGCCAGCCCGCATAGCGATGTAAACGTGGTGTGTTGTTACGAATTGAATGTGAGAATTGGGTAAAACCCGCCAATAATACCAAGCTGCTAGTGATAACATGAGTTTGAAATGCAAAGCGCCAAGGCTGAGAGTGTACGACATCTTGCTTAAGAACTAAAAAATTGGTGCTATCCGACCAAGGGAAATAATTCAGGCAGATTTTAAGCATTAACCAAGATAGATAGCCGAAAACTAATATGATGATCAATTGAGAGAATCGGTTGAGTATTTTCCACATAAATATTGATCACTGATATGCTGTGCAAGCAAAATAATTTAAATAGTCTTTTTAGATGAGAACATTAAAATGAATAAGCCTAAACAATTATTAATTGCGATTGCTATTTTATCAAGCACTCCGCTGACTTTAGCACAGCCCCCTCAAATAGCACCTTCATGGACAGGGTTATATAACGATGAACAAAAAATTTCTTTGTTTATGCAGCAAAAAGGTAATGATGTTAATGGTTATAGTGTTTTGAATGGTAAGCAATTAAATTTTAAAGGGAAAATTAAGCAAACTGATTCAAATTATACATTAACCTTGAATGAGGTTGGGCAAGGTGTGGATGTTGGTCGATTCGTATTGAATTATAAGGGAAATGCTTCACCGATTGAAGCGCAATGGTTGTCTGTAAGTCAAACGGTAAAACCTAAATTTTTTAGTTTAAATGCACAGCAATGTAAATATGCAAAAGGGCAAGGTGAATTTCCTGATGCTTCGGTGCGTTTGTTGAAAGATGCTGATTTACAAGTGCCTTTAGGGCAGTTGCAATATATGCGTAATGAAATTTATGCACGTCATGGTTATGCTTTTCAGAACAAAAATTGGGCAACTACATTTTCGCAATATGATTGGTATATGCCTTGCTATACCAATGTGGATACACGTCTAACTCAAATTGAAAAAGAAAATATCAAGCGGATTAAAATGGTCGAACCTTATGCAAAAGATATAGATTGGGGGCGTTAAGATATTTCTATTTTTTGTGCATAAAAAAGCTGCCATTTGGCAGCTTTTTTAACATTAATTTTAAAAGTAAAATTAACGTTTGATGTCGCGTTGAGTCGAGCCTGTGTAAAGCTGACGTGGACGACCGATCTTGTAAGGACCGCTGTGCATTTCTAACCAGTGGCTGATCCAACCAACAGTACGTGCAAGAGCGAAAATTACAGTAAACATTTCTGTTGGGATACCAATCGCTTTTAAGATGATACCTGAGTAGAAGTCTACGTTCGGGTAAAGCTTACGCTCTACGAAGTACGGGTCGTTCAATGCAATACGCTCAAGTTCCATAGCAAGCTGCAATTGTGGATCGTTGATGCCTAATGCTTCAAGAACTTCGTCACAAGTTTGCTTCATTACTTTAGCGCGAGGGTCAAAGTTTTTATAAACGCGGTGACCGAAGCCCATAAGCTTCACTTCTTTACGTTTTACTTTTTCCATGAATTCAGCAACGTTTTCAACGCTACCAATTTCATCTAACATTTTAAGTACAGCTTCGTTTGCACCACCGTGAGCAGGTCCCCAAAGTGCAGAGATACCAGCAGAGATACATGCATATGGGTTCGCACCAGTAGAACCAGCAAGACGAACTGTAGACGTAGATGCATTTTGCTCGTGGTCAGCATGAAGCGTAAAGATACGATCCATTGCACGTGCAAGAACAGGATTTACTTTGTAGTCACGATCAGCAGGCGTAGCAAACATCATGTGCAAGAAGTTTTCTGCATAACCTAAGTCATTACGTGGGTAAATGAATGGTTGACCTACAGTGTACTTGTAGCTCCACGCTGCAAGCGTAGGGATTTTCGCGATTAAGCGAATTGCAGTAATTTCACGATGGTTAACATCTTCGATGTCTAAACCGTTGTGATAAAACGCAGATAATGCACCTACTACACCAACCATGATTGCCATAGGGTGAGCATCACGACGGAAACCATTGAAGAAACGGCTTACTTGGTCATGAACCATAGTATGGTTGCGAACTTTAGCATCAAATTCTGCTTTCTGTTCAGCATTTGGAAGCTCGCCATTTAATAATAAGTAGCAAGTTTCTAAATAGTCTGCTTGAGTCGCTAATTGATCAATCGGATAGCCACGGTGTAATAACACACCTTTGTCACCATCAATGAATGTGATCTTAGATTCGCAAGCAGCTGTCGCCATAAAACCAGGATCGAAAGTAAAATGACCAGATGCTAATACATCTTTAACGTCAATTACATCTGGGCCCAATGTGCCGCTGTAAATTGGTAATTCAATTTCTTTGCCATCAAGCTGTAATACGGCTTTTTTGCCAGTTGCTGCAGACATTCAATAGATCTCCTGTCCTGGTGAATGATTATCTGACTCGAAATCCTAATCTTGTCATGTGCGAATCAGACGGTGTCAAAATTTGCTATAAGATTAGTGGCTACTAAAATTTTGTCAATTATACTTAGGGATAAAAAATAACGTTATTGCAGTCAACTAGTCATTTAGTATCAAAGAAAAAATTGAGTAAAATCACAGCATCGGTCGAGTATAATATGTCAAATCAGGTTTGAGGTGCATAAAAAAAATGAAGCACCAGTACAATTGTAAGTAAATTTTTATCCGAGTTATATTTTGGTGCTTAAAAAATAAATACTTACCACAATTCAAAAGCCTATATATCTCAGGGTTTAGAATTAACTATCCATTAAAAAATAGATTAAAAGTTTTATATATTGAGTCACAATTGATTCATTATGGTGCGATTAACTGTATAAAAAATAGCTTATTTTTTGTGGCTAATTGGTGTGAGGAAACAGATTATTGATCCCTGATATTTAATATATAAATGAGGGGTATTATTTTCGCCTATATTTAAGATTGTATTTTTTGATTAATTTTTAGACATTAAGTGGAGTGTTATTGAAATATATTAGAAATAATTTTGACAAAAAATTTAGTAAACTAAAAAATAATAACTTATATTTTATTTTTATATAACAGTAATATATTGGGTTTTATTGCTGTTTCCAACGCAGCTTAAACACGCATTAAATGTGAATGATTCTTATTTCATTGGATTTTCGACTAAAGCGAAAACTGATTGTTTGTATTTTGATATTTCACGTTTTATAATTCGTTGTCGTTATATAGGTTAGGCGTGCATTATGCTTGCCTGACTATGCCAGCTTTCCTTTGAATTAATTCAAACAAACTCCAGATGGAGTTTCTACCTACAGGATGCCCGCTGTGAAAAGCAACAGACCTGTCAATTTGTCCATGGGTCAGGTGTTAGCGGTAAATTTACGCTCACCCGTGGCTATTGCATCAATTCTACACCGTTTATCAGGTGTAATCGTTTTCTTATTAGTCGCTGTTCTTTTGTGGATTTTGGATAAATCTTTATCTTCACCAGAAGGATTTGACTACGTTAAAAATGTCGTTTTCGGAAATATCATTGTACGTTTCATCGTATGGGTATTTGTAGCTGGGTTAATTTTCCACTTTATTGCAGGAATCAAGCACTTGCTTGCTGACATGGGTTTTGCGGAAGAATTACAAAGCGGTCGTATCGCAGCTACTATTTCATTGATCTTGTCTGCGCTTGGAATTATCGCAGCTTTCGTATGGATTATGTTCTGATGAAAAGTGCTACAGGTTTAACAGGTTCAGGTTCTCGCGATTGGTATATCCAGCGTGTGAGTGCGGTTGTATTGGCTGCCTATACTGTTGTTCTGTTTGGCTGGATTCTCTGCAACAGCGGATTTGGCTATGAACAGTGGGCTGGCTTTATGTTGACTCTGCCAATGAAGATTTTTTCTTTGCTGGCCGTATTATCGCTCGTTGCACATGCCTGGATTGGGATGTGGCAAGTCTTTACTGATTATGTAACGACTCGTCAAATGGGTTCTTCGGCTTCAGGTTTACGCCTTGTACTCACTACAGCTGTCATTATTTCAGTGTTCGTGTACGCAATCTGGGGTATCCAGATTTTCTGGGCAAATTGATAGGAAGAGATCATGGGCGCAATTAACCCTAAAGAAGATTATTCAAATATTCAAAACCTCACTTTCGATGCAGTTATTGTTGGTGGTGGTGGTTCTGGTATGCGTGCTTCTTACCAACTTGCTCAAGCTGGTTTAAAAGTTGCAGTATTGACCAAAGTATTCCCGACACGTTCGCATACTGTTGCTGCTCAAGGCGGTATTGGTGCATCGTTAGGTAACATGCAAGAAGATAACTGGCATTATCACTTCTATGACACGGTTAAAGGTTCGGATTGGTTAGGCGATCAGGACGCAATCGAGTTCATGACACGTGAAGCGCCAAAAGTTGTTTATGAGCTTGAACACTTAGGTATGCCGTTTGACCGTAACGAAGATGGTACGATCTATCAGCGTCCATTTGGTGGTCACTCTGCAAACTACGGTGAAAAAGCTGTACCACGTGCGTGTGCTGCTGCTGACCGTACAGGTCATGCATTACTTCATACTTTGTATCAAAGTAACGTAAAAATGGGTACTCAGTTTTACGTTGAATGGATTGCATTAGACCTAATCCGTAACGAAGCAGGTGATGTTCTTGGTGTAACCGCAATCGACCAAGAAACAGGTAACATTGCAGTATTCCAAGCGAAAGCGACTTTATTTGCTACTGGTGGTGCTGGTCGTGTTTATCGTGCATCAACCAATGCTTATATCAACACTGGTGACGGTCTTGGTATGGCTGCTCGCGCAGGTATTCCATTACAAGATATGGAATTCTGGCAATTCCACCCAACGGGTGTTGCGGGTGCGGGCGTATTGTTAACTGAAGGTTGTCGTGGTGAAGGTGGTATCCTTCGTAACAAAGACGGCGAACCATTTATGGAACGTTATGCTCCAACTTTAAAAGACTTGGCGCCACGTGACTTCGTATCACGTTCAATGGACCAAGAAATTAAAGAAGGTCGTGGTTGTGGTCCTAAGGCGGATTATATCTTGTTAGATATGACGCATTTGGGTGCTGAAACGATTATGAAACGTCTACCATCTGTATTTGAGATTGGTAAGAAGTTCGCAAACGTTGACTGTACCAAAGAGCCAATTCCAGTTGTACCAACAATCCATTATCAAATGGGTGGTATTCCTACGAATATTCATGGTCAAGTGGTTGTACCACACGGTGTTGAAGAGGGTGAATTCTCTGCGCACTATGATAAAGATACGAAAGAGTATTCTTATAAAGGTACACGTGACTATGTGAAACCAGTAAAAGGTTTCTATGCGATCGGTGAATGTTCTTGCGTATCAGTACATGGTGCAAACCGTTTAGGTACAAACTCATTGCTTGACCTTGTGGTATTTGGTAAAGCAGCGGGTGAACACATCATTGACTACGTGACTAAACATCATGGTGATGACTATCAACCGCTTCCGACTGATGTGTTGGAAAACACATTAAAGCGTATTCGTAAGTTAGATGATTCAACGACGGGTGAAAACGCGCAAGAAGTTGCTGATGCAATCCGTGACATCGTACAAGATCACGCAGGTGTATTCCGTACTCAAGCATTGCTTGATAAAGGCGTAAAAGAAATTCTTGCGATTGAGCCACGTGTTCGTAACATTCATTTGAAAGACAAATCTAAAGTATTTAACACTGCACGTGTTGAAGCATTGGAAGTTGAAAACTTGTATGAAGTTGCGAAAGCGACTCTAATTTCTGCTGCTGCACGTAAAGAATGTCGTGGTGCGCATACAGTTGTTGACTATGAGTTAGCACCTGATCACCCAACTTATTCATACGGTCGCCGTGATGATGAGTGGATGAAGCATACTTTATGGTATTCATCAGACAACCGTCTTGAATATAAGCCGGTACGTTTCAGCCCATTAACGGTTGAAGCAATTGAACCTAAGCCACGTACATTCTAATCGGGAGAACAAAGATGAGTAGAGGTACTCGTACATTCGAAATCTACCGCTATGATCCTGATAAGGATAAAGCGCCGTACATGCAAACTTTCAAACTTGAGTTAACCGATAAGCACCGTATGTTGCTTGATGCGTTACTTGCGTTGAAAGTACAAGATGAGTCATTAACATTCCGTCGCTCTTGCCGTGAAGGTATTTGTGGTTCGGATGGTGTGAACATCAATGGTAAAAATGGTTTAGCGTGCTTGTGGAACTTGAACGATTTACCAGAGAAGATCGTGATCCGTCCTTTACCTGGTTTACCAGTGGTAAAAGATTTGGTTGTAGACATGAACCAGTTCTATGATCAATATGACAAGATCCAACCGTTCTTGATTAACAATCAGCCTGCACCAGCAAAAGAGCGTTTGCAGTCTCAAGCAGATCGTGAACATTTAGATGGTCTATATGAATGTATTCTTTGTGCATGTTGTTCAACATCATGCCCATCATTCTGGTGGAACCCTGATAAGTTTCTCGGACCATCTGCATTGTTAAATGCATATCGCTTTATCATTGACTCTCGTGATACGGCAACACAAGAGCGTTTGGCTCGTTTAGACGACCCATTCTCTTTGTTCCGTTGTAAAGGGATCATGAACTGTGTATCAGTTTGTCCTAAAGGTTTAAACCCGACGAAGGCAATTGGTCACATTCGTAATATGTTGTTAGACCAAGCTGGTTAATACAGTTTTCTGACATGTGAAAAGGGAACTTTTTAAAAGTTCCCTTTTTTATTTTGTTTAAATCCTTTTTTGTGTTGGGAGGTGCAAGGCTTATTATCGAGTCCTTAAAAAAATATTATTGAGTGTTGAAATTTATAAATTTTGAGCTTAATAAAAATGACTTGGATGAATAGGAAAAATGAATGATCTATTTTTAGGCGCTCTGCATAATGTTTGTGCAAGAATTGTAGAAAATCTTTAACTTTGGTCGATAAGGGTGCAACAATTATAAAAAGGGCGGTATATTAGAATATAATTAAGAATGTGTATTTCGCTGCTTTATAGATGGTATGTGTCAAAAAAATCAATTCGTACATGAGAACATGTTACGATTTCTGCCACGACCTGAAGTAAAAAATAAGCATATTCCTGATGTTATATCGCTCTAATGCTTACCAATTGTATGGATATAGTTTGGGTTAAAGTCAATTTAGAAAAGTTAATATTTTTGTTAATTTTTCTAAAATGGTTTGCAAAAAATTGCTCGATTTCATCGAGTATAAGGATGAGTTATGTGCTTTGAATTGAAAGTGCATAGCTCATTTATTACATCAAAAGGAATACTCCTGATGTGTAGTGATAATGTCTCAAGGTTGGATGATCTTGAGTAGTAGTGTCATGTTACCAATTTGATACTATGAATCATGGGTGTGCTTAAAAGGCAACCTGTATTATTTTTTGCAATAGGAAATGGGTCCAAAAATGCAAGAAGTTGCTGACGCACTGCGTCTTGACACTGAACTTTCCGCTGATAGTGCAGCGTATATTGAAGAGCTTTACGAACAGTACCTAACTTCTCCAACCTCAGTGTCAGAGGATTGGCGTGAATATTTCGATAAATACCCTAAAGGTGATCAACCACACGGCAGTGTGCGCGAGCAATTCCTCCTTTTGGGTCGTAATTCAAACCGAGTTCAACCTGTTGTACAAAGCACTGTAAGTACAGAACATGAGCGTCGTCAAATTGGTGTATTACAACTGATTGCTGCTTATCGTAACCGTGGTCATCAAAAAGCCAAACTTGATCCATTAGGCCTTGCGAAACGCGAAGAAGTTCCAGATCTTGATTTATCTGCACACGGTTTAACCAAATCTGATTTAGATACTGTATTTAATACAGGTAACCTCGCAATTGGTAAAGCAGAAGCAACATTGTCTGAAATGGTTGAATCCATGGAAGCAATTTACTGCTCTTCAATCGGTGCGGAATACATGCATATCGTTGATACCAAAGAAAAGCGTTGGATTCAACAACGTTTGGAAGGTGCTCGCGGTAAATTCAACTATACCAATGATCAGAAAAAAGGTTTTCTTGAGCGTTTAACCGCTGCGGAAGGCTTAGAGAAATATCTTGGTAATAAATTCGTTGGTGCAAAACGTTTTGGTGTAGAAGGCGGTGAGTCTTTTATTCCAATGATGAATGAAATCATTCAACGTGCAGGCAGTGTCGGTTGTAAAGAAGTTGTGATCGGGATGCCACACCGTGGTCGTCTGAACCTTCTTGTGAACATCATGGGTAAAAATCCAGCGGATCTTTTTGGTGAATTTGAAGGCAAGAGCCTACATAAAAAAGGTTCTGGTGACGTTAAGTATCACCAAGGTTTCTCTTCAAACGTAATGACTCCGGGTGGCGAAGTTCACTTAGCATTGGCGTTTAACCCATCGCACTTAGAGATCGTTGGCCCAGTTGTCGAAGGTTCGGTTCGTGCACGTCAAGTTCGTCGTAAAGATATTGGCGGCGATGACGTTCTTCCAGTGATTGTACATGGTGATGCTGCATTTGCGGGTCAAGGTGTAAACCAAGAAACCTTCCAAATGTCACAAACACGTGGTTACACAGTGGGCGGTACCGTTCACATCGTGATCAATAACCAAGTGGGCTTCACAACTTCTGATCCGCGTGATACACGTTCTACAGAGTATTGTACTGACGTTGCGAAGATGATTCAGGCGCCGATTTTCCATGTGAATGGTGATGATCCTGAAGCTGTGATTTTCGTAACTCAGCTTGCACATGATTTCCGTCATACTTTCCGTAAAGATGTCATCTTAGACTTGTTCTGCTACCGTCGTCGTGGTCATAACGAAGCGGATGAACCTTCTGCAACTCAACCATTGATGTATCAAGTGATCAACAAGAAAGCAACAACACGTACGTTGTATGCTGATCAATTGGTTCAAGAAAAAGTGCTTGATCGTGCAAGTGCTGATGCCATGGTTGAAGGTTATCGCTCTGACTTAGAAGCAGGTAATCATGTTGCCAATGCTTTAGTTCGTGAACCAAACAAAAAAATGTTTGTAGATTGGTCGCCATATTTAGGTCATGAATACACAGATATTTGGGATACAACTTTTAGCATCGATCGGCTAAAAGAACTTGGTTTGAAAATGAATACATTACCAGAAGGTTTTGTATTACAACGTCAAGTTCAGAAAGTGATCGAAGATCGCGTGAAGATGCAAACAGGTGAAATGCCACTCAATTGGGGGGCTGCCGAAACTTTAGCTTATGCATCTTTGCTTGACGATGGCTTCCTTGTGCGTATCACGGGTGAAGATGTGGGTCGTGGTACATTCTCGCACCGTCATGCCAAATTACATAACCAAGTCGATGGTTCGGTTTATATTCCACTTTGTCATATCAAAGAAAATCAGCCACGTACTGCGGTCTATGACTCTTTGTTGTCAGAAGAAGCAGTGCTTGCATTTGAATATGGCTATTCAACGACATTGCCAAAAAGCTTAATCGTTTGGGAAGCACAATTTGGTGACTTCGCAAACTGTGCACAAGTTGTTATTGACCAATTTATCGCTTCGGGTGAAACCAAGTGGGAGCGTGTGTGTGGTCTAACCATGTTGTTACCACATGGTTATGAAGGCCAAGGTCCAGAGCATTCATCAGCACGTTTAGAGCGTTTCTTACAGCTTTGCGCTGAAGACAATATGCAAGTGATGACGCCGACAACACCAGCGCAGATTTTCCATGCATTGCGTCGTCAAGCGGTTCGTCCGATTCGTAAGCCAATGATTGTAATGTCACCAAAATCATTACTCCGTCATAAACTTGCGACTTCAACTTTAGATGAATTAGCAAACGGTTCATTCCAAACCGTGATTGATGAAGTTGATCAAATCAATAAAGCTGATGTGACTCGTTTAGTTCTTTGTGGTGGTAAGGTTTATTACGATTTACTCGAAAAACGTCGTGAGCTTGGTCTAAACCATATTACGATCGTTCGTATCGAACAATTGTATCCATACCCAGAACAACGCTTAGCTGAGGTTATGGCTCAGTATCCAAACATTCAAGAACTTGTTTGGGCACAAGAAGAGCCGAAGAACCAAGGTGCTTGGTTATTTATCGTTCCTCGTTTATATGAAGACGTTCTTAAATCAGGTAAACAAATTCGTATTAGCTATGCTGGTCGTGACGCATCTGCCGCACCTGCTTGTGGCTCGCCATACTTGCATGCAAAACAACAAGCTCAGCTTATCAATGACGCACTTGCGATTGAAGTTGAACAATCAGGAGATTCTAAATAATGGCAACCGAAATTAAAGCACCGGTATTTCCAGAGTCAGTTGCTGACGGTACGATCGCAACTTGGCACAAGAAAGTAGGTGAACCTGTATCACGTGATGAAGTGATCTGTGACATTGAAACCGATAAAGTTGTTTTAGAAGTGGTTGCTCCAGCTGATGGTAGCTTAGTTGCAATCATCAAAGGTGAAGGCGATACAGTTCTTTCTGACGAAGTGATTGCTCAATTCGAAACTGGTGCTGTTGCTGCGGCTGCTCCTGAAGCTGCTGCACCAGCAGAAGCGGCGCCTGCTGCATCTGCCCCTGCGGTGGCTGCATCAACTCAAGCAGTTGATCAAAACCAAGCGCCTGCAGTTCGTAAAGCATTATCTGAAACTGGTATCAATCCTGCTGACGTTCAAGGCACAGGCCGTGGTGGTCGCATCACTAAAGAAGATGTTGCTAGTCATCAAGCTAAACCTGCTGCATCAGTTCAACCATTAAGCGTTGCTGTCGGCGAGCGTATCGAGAAACGTGTTCCAATGACACGTTTACGTAAGCGTGTTGCTGAGCGTTTATTGGCTGCGACACAACAAACTGCAATGTTAACAACGTTCAACGAAGTTAACATGAAACCAATTATGGAAATGCGTAAGCAATATAAAGATGCTTTCGAAAAACGTCATGGTGCACGTTTAGGCTTTATGTCTTTCTTCGTTAAAGCGGCAACTGAAGCGTTAAAACGCTACCCAGCTGTAAACGCTTCTATCGATGGCGACGATATCGTATATCACGGTTTCTATGACATCGGTGTAGCTGTTTCTTCTGACCGTGGTTTAGTTGTGCCAATCCTTCGTGATACTGATCGTATGAACTACGCTGAAGTTGAAGGTGGAATTGCTGCATATGCTGCTAAAGCACGTGAAGGCAAATTATCGATCGAAGAAATGACGGGTGGTACGTTCACGATCACGAACGGCGGTACTTTCGGTTCATTGCTTTCAACACCTATTTTAAACCAGCCACAAACTGCAATCTTGGGGATGCATAAAATCCAAGAACGTCCTATGGCGGTAAATGGTCAAGTTGAAATCTTGCCAATGATGTACTTAGCACTTTCTTATGACCACCGTCTAATTGATGGTAAAGAAGCAGTAGGTTTCTTAGTAACAATTAAAGAATTGTTAGAAGAGCCAGCTAAACTTATTCTTGACCTATAACTTATTATTTAAAAATCATCCCTAACTTTTCTTTAATTAAGAAAGTTCAATCCCCTTAATCAAAAGGGGATTTAGGGAGATTGATTGGAGATAAAAATGTCTCAACAGTTTGATCTTGTTGTTATTGGCGGTGGACCTGGTGGTTATGAAGCAGCAATCCGTGCTGCGCAACTAGGTTTTAAAGTTGCATGTATCGAAAAACGTATTCATAACGGTAAACCATCTTTGGGTGGTACATGTTTGAACGTAGGTTGTATCCCTTCTAAAGCGTTGCTTGACTCTTCTCATCGTTACGAAGCAACAGTTCATGAACTTGCTGAACACGGTATCACGACTGGCGAAGTTAAATTTGATTTAGATACTTTGTTGGCACGTAAAGACAAAGTTGTAGATCAATTGACGGGTGGTGTTGCTCAATTACTGAAAGGTAATGGTATCGAGTGGTTACAAGGTACGGGTAAATTACTTGCAGGTAAAAAAGTAGAATTCACACCGTTTGAAGGTGAAGTACAGGTTTTAGAACCTAAATATGTCATTCTTGCGACTGGTTCTGTACCTGTAAATATTCCAGTAGCTCCAGTTGATGAAGACTTAATCGTTGATTCTACTGGTGCATTAAAATTCCCAGAAGTTCCTAAACGTCTTGGTGTGATTGGTGCAGGTGTTATTGGTTTAGAACTTGGTTCTGTATGGCGTCGCCTTGGTTCGGAAGTTGTTGTGTTTGAAGCATTAGATGCTTTCTTACCAATGGCAGACAAAGCATTGGCGAAGGAATATCAAAAAATCTTGAAAAAACAAGGTTTAGATATCCGTATCGGTGCAAAAGTTTCTGGTGCTGAAACCAATGGCCGCGAAGTAACGGTTAAATATAACCAAGCTGGCGAAGACAAAGAACAAGTTTTTGACAAGTTAATCGTATGTGTAGGTCGTAAGGCATATGCAGAAGGTTTATTGGCAGAAGATTCTGGCATTAAATTGACTGAACGTGGTTTGGTTGATGTCAATGATCAGTGCCAAACATCTGTTGAAGGTGTTTACGCGATTGGTGACTTGGTACGTGGTCCAATGCTTGCTCATAAAGCAATGGAAGAGGGCGTAATGGCAGTTGAGCGTATTCACGGTCATGCTGCTCAAGTGAACTATGACACAATCATCAGCGTTATTTATACACACCCAGAAGCTGCTTGGGTTGGTTTAACTGAAGAACAAGCTGCTGAAAAAGGTCACGAAGTTAAAGCAGGTCAATTCCCGTTTGCGGTGAATGGTCGTGCGTTGGCTGCTGGTGATACTGCTGGTTTTGTGAAGTTCGTTGCTGATGCAAAAACTGACCGTTTATTAGGTATGCACGTTGTGGGTCCAAATGCATCTGATATCGTACATCAAGGTATGATCGCACTTGAATTTGTATCTTCAATTGAAGACCTACAATTAATGACTTTTGGTCATCCAACTTTCTCAGAAGTTGTACATGAAGCCGCGCTTGCTGTTGATGGTCGTGCCATCCACGCGATTCAACGTAAACGTAAATAACAAAATAAGTGTGGTTCGCCACACTTTTTAATTAATGATGGTTGAAATAAAAACAATCATTTACTCAACTTGTAACAGTCTATAATTTATAATATATCTAGACTGTATGACAATAAACTACATAGTAGGTAACTGAATGAACTTACATGAATATCAAGCTAAAGCATTATTGAAAAAATATGGTATGCCAGTACAGGAAGGTATCTTGGCAACAAATGCAGATGAAGCCGTTGCTGCGTTTGAACAGCTTGGTGGTAAATTTGCTGTAATGAAAGCACAAGTTCATGCTGGCGGCCGAGGTAAGGCTGGAGGTGTAAAAGTTGCGAAATCAAAAGAAGATGTTATCGAATTTGCAAACAATATTATTGGTACGCGTCTTGTAACGTATCAAACAGATGCAAATGGTCAACCAGTAAATAGTATTATTGTTGCTGAAGATGTATATCCAGTTGAGCGTGAGCTTTATTTGGGTGCGGTTGTCGACCGTTCTAGCCGTCGTATTACTTTCATGGCTTCTACCGAAGGTGGTGTAGAAATCGAGAAAGTTGCAGAAGAAACACCTGAAAAAATTATCAAAGTTGAAGTCGATCCACTTGTTGGCTTACAACCATTCCAAGCACGTGAAGTTGCATTTAAATTAGCATTAAAAGATAAACAAGTTGGTCAATTTGTTAAAATCATGACAGCTGCATATCAAGCATTTGTAGAAAATGATTTTGCTTTATTTGAAATTAACCCACTTTCAGTACGTGAAAATGGTGAAATTTTGTGTGTTGATGCAAAAGTAGGCATTGACTCAAATGCGTTATACCGTTTACCAGAAGTTGCTGCTTTACGTGATAAATCTCAAGAGAATGAGCGTGAATTAAAAGCATCTGAATTTGATCTTAACTATGTTGCTCTAGAAGGTAACATTGGTTGTATGGTCAACGGTGCTGGTCTTGCAATGGCAACGATGGACATCATCAAACTTTATGGTGGTCAGCCTGCAAACTTCCTTGACGTTGGTGGCGGTGCAACCAAAGAGCGCGTAATCGAAGCGTTCAAAATCATTCTTGCTGATACGTCTGTTCAAGGTGTTTTAATCAACATCTTCGGTGGTATCGTACGTTGTGACATGATTGCTGAAGCGATTATTGCAGCGGTTCAGGAAGTAAACGTAACTGTACCAGTTGTTGTTCGTTTAGAAGGTAACAACGCTGAGTTAGGTGCGAAATTACTTGATGAATCTGGTTTGAAATTAATTTCTGCGAACGGTTTATCTGATGCCGCAGAAAAAGTTGTAGCTGCAGTGAAAGCGTAAGGAGTATCAATCATGAGCGTATTAATTAATAAAGACACTAAAGTATTGGTACAAGGTTTTACTGGTAAAAACGGTACTTTCCACTCTGCACAAGCTTTAGACTACGGTACAAAAGTTGTTGGTGGTGTTACTCCGGGTAAGGGTGGTACAACTCACCTTGACCTACCAGTATTCAACACGATGAAAGAAGCGGTACGTGAAACAAATGCGGATGCATCTGTCATCTATGTACCAGCACCATTCGTTTTAGACTCAATCGTTGAAGCTGTTGACTCAGGTGTTGGTTTAATCGTTGTGATCACTGAAGGTGTTCCAACCATCGACATGCTAAAAGCAAAACGCTACTTAGAAACTAACGGTAACGGTACTCGTTTAGTTGGTCCTAACTGCCCAGGCGTGATCACTCCGGGTGAATGTAAGATTGGTATTATGCCGGGTCACATTCACCAACCAGGTCGTATTGGTATCATCTCACGTTCAGGTACATTGACTTATGAAGCTGTTGCTCAAACAACTAAGCTTGGTTTAGGTCAGTCGACTTGTATCGGTATTGGTGGTGACCCAATTCCGGGTATGAATCAGATTGAAGCGCTTCAATTGTTCCAAGACGATCCGGATACTGATGCAATCATCATGATCGGTGAGATCGGTGGTACAGCGGAAGAAGAAGCTGCTGAATTCATCAAATCTAACGTGACTAAGCCTGTAGTCGGTTACATCGCTGGTGTAACTGCGCCTAAAGGTAAGCGTATGGGTCATGCTGGTGCGATCATTTCTGGTGGTCAAGGTACTGCTGAAGAGAAATTCGCTGCATTTGAACGTGCGGGAATGGCTTACACGCGTAGCCCAGCTGAGCTAGGTTCTACTATGTTGCAAGTGCTAAAAGAGAAAGGTTTGGCGTAATACGTTAGATTTTAATCTTTAAAAAAACCCCAATAGAAATATTGGGGTTTTTTATTGATCAAGTTTTTGATTTTCATAAAAAAGAGCCTTATTACTAAGACTCTTAATAGATCGAAAATACTTATTCAGTTTTAGGTTTCAACCCTTGAGTTAAACCATTGATATCACCGCCTTGTAAACCTAACTCACTCATTAAGCTATCAATTAACGGTGCTTGTGAACGGTAGCGTAGGGCGCTATTCACAACCTGATCAGACAAAGAAGTTTGACTACTTTCTATTGTTTCACCTGATGCAGAACCACCTGCAAAGCTACTTAAACCATTCACCTGTAAAATTTTGATGTCATCAATATTTTCCATTGGTTTCACACTTTCACGAATGATTTCAGGTAAGTGTTTAAGTAATGCCAGACGAACTTGCATTTCCACTTGTTCAGCAGAAAGGGTATTGGCGGCTTCATTGACTGCACGAGCACCTTCCGCATCAACTTGATATTGTTTCTCTAAGGCTTGAGCAAGCAAGATTTTAGCATCGGCTTCACCTTTCGCTCTTAAGCGAATTTTTTCAGCTTCGGCTTCAGCAGCAATACGTACAGCTTCTGCTTCATCAGCAGCGGCTTTTTTACCTGCATCTGCTGCGACAGTGATAGCAATTGCTTCTTTTTCAGCAGTCTGTTTGGCTGCAACTAGTTCAACCGCTTTTTGACGTTCAGCACGTTGTGTTTCACGTACCGTTACAACTTCTTCTTCGGCTTTTACGGCTTCGGCACGGGCTTTATCTGCTTGGGCTTTGGCTTCTGATTCTGCACGAGATTTTTCAGCAATCGCAATTGCACGGTCTTGTTCAGCCAATTCAATGGTTTTCTTTTGTTCAACCTGCGCTTTTTGAATCAATTGTGCTTTTTGAATATTTTCATTTTCGACATCACGAGCCGAAGCAATACGTTTGATTTCAACTTCACGTTCAGCAGCAATACGGGCTTCTTCTGCTTCACGCTTTTTAGCCGCTTCCTGAGCAGCAATTTCAGCACTTTGTTCGGCCTTGCGAATTGAAATTTCACGTTCCTGCTGTAGCTTGGCATATTCCTCTTCACGAGAAATTTGTAGTCTTGCCTGTTCAGCTTGCAGATTTTTCGCACGAATCGCCAGATCAGCATCCTGCTCAATGTCGTTACGTTTTTTACGACGATCTTCGATGGTTTCAGTTAGTTTGGTTAAACCTTCTGCATCGAAGGCATTTTGTGGATTAAAAAATTTAAAACTGGTCTGGTCTAAACCAGTCAATGACACTGTTTCAAGTTCTAAACCATTTTTAGATAAATCTTCAGAAACGACTTGCTGAACCTTTTGTACAAAGTCCACACGTTTTTCATGCAGTTCTTCCATTGCCATCTCAGCAGCAACAGCACGTAAAGAGTCAACAAATTTGCCTTCAACCAAGTCTTTCAATTCTTGAGGTGACATGGTTTTTCGACCTAATGTTTGGGCTGCCGTTGCAATTGATTCACCAGTAGGTTTGACTCGAACATAGAATTCAGCCATGACATCGACACGCATACGATCACGAGTGATCAGTGCTTGATCTGCTGCCCGTTTAACTTCGAGGCGCAGCGTATTCATATTCACAGGAATAATTTCATGTAAAACAGGGAGGACAATTGCTCCTCCGTTCAGAATAACTTTTTCACCTCCAAAACCTGTTCGTACAAAGGACACTTCTTTGCTGGAACGGGTATATAGGCGAGCAATCACGACACCGATAAAAATGAGTGCTGCAAAAATAATACCGGTGATGATTAAAATTTCAGTCAATGCTGAACTCAACATTTAAAATCCCTCATTAAATTAATATATAAATTAAGCAGTAATTGCTTGGAATCCAATTTTTGTTCTTTGGGTTAAAATCACATCTTGCCCTTGGTAAAAAATAATATCTAACTCAGGTTCAACCAAGACATAATGGGTTTGACCGAATTGATCTTTTACCTTAGCTTGAGCAGGGGAGTTTTGTGTGGCTTGTCCTAAAATAATTTGTGCTGTACGACCAATCAGTTCATCACTATGAATGGCTGTGGTTTCATCTTTTGGAATAATTTTACTGATCAATGCTGCACTTGTTCTCACTAGTGGCATACATAAAAATAAACACATAGGAGCAATGATCCAAGCAGATAAATAATGCTCGGTTAAGTGGAAAAAAATATCCTGAATAATGAGACCTGTGAGTGAGTAGACCGTTAAAAAGATAATTAACCAAATGAGAAGAGGAACTTTTCCTAGATAAAGCCACTCTAAAAGCTGAGTAAAAATACCGTTAGTATGTTCAATAGAAATATCGGCATGATCAACATCAACTAGACTGTCTGGTAAAAATTGATCAATGAAACTACTACTACCGCCAAATAATAATAAAATTAATTCTAGAGCACCTATAAATAGGCATAGCATTAATGAAATGCTAAAAACAATATTTGATGGATGGATTAATAAGTCCCATATCATTTGCATTACTCTTATATCTTTTTGAGATAATTAATAAAATTTTTATAAAAATAAAACAGTTATAAGAGTAAAGCGAACGGGGGGGAATTTCAACTTAAATCGTTCTGATTGCTATGCTCTGGCAGATGAATAAAAGATGATTTTATAATCTGTTTGATCATTTTGGATGATCAAATATTGTCGACATTGTCACTATAAAAAAATCCCCAAACGGGGATTTTTAAAAGATAAAATCTTTTTATTCAACAAGGAAACTAATTTTTAAATTCACGCGATATTCAGTAATTTTATTGTCTTTGATCACTACTTTCTGCTCGTTGATCCAAGCACCTTGAACATTTTTGACCGTTTCAGTGACTTTAGCAATCCCAGTTTGAATTGCATCTTCAAAGCTTTTGTTGCTGCTAGAATTAACTTCGACGACTTTAGCAATGGACATAATAATCTCTCAGTGTGTGGTAGTTATTGAAAAATTATCATAGATCAAAAAATCAGCTAGACCGCTATAATTAACTTTTTATTGCTAAAAACTTACATGTTTTCACAATCGAGAAATAGGCATAAAAAAAACGCAATGATTGGGGTAGTCATTGCGTGAACAACGAATCTGCAGAAACAGTTTCGGTTGAAAGGAGAAATGTCATGAGATTAGTGTTTACTGATCTACTTGACTATAGTACAAAAAAACCTGACAGAGTTCATAGGTATTCATGTAAACTAGTGTTAATGGATGTTAAGCAATGTTAGTATGTGATAAAAATTGTTAGTTTTAGATGGGTGTTAAAAGTTCTTAAATTGAACTCAAATCAAATGGTTAAATAAAAAAAGCCTAAATATTAGGCTTTTTTGCGATAAAAGTAACGTAAATTAGAATTTAAATAAACCTAATCCACTTTTCACTTCATCTAATGTTTGCTGAGTAATGTCACGGCATTTATCTGTACCATGTTTTAAAATGTCCATAATATAATCAGGATCTTTTTCAAGTTCAGCTCTGCGTTCACGAATCGGCAGGATCAATTCTTTGAGTACACCTTCTAGGCGTTTTTTCACCGTACCATCACCTAAACCACCACGACGATAATGCGCTTTCAGTTCTTCGATTTCTTCTTTATTTGGATCAAAGGCATCAAGGTAAGTAAATACAATATTACCTTCGACTTGACCTGGATCCTCAATTCTTAAGTGATTTGGATCGGTATACATTGCGTTGACTGCTTTTTTAATGTCTTTATCAGAAGCATTCAGCACAATAGTATTGCCTAAAGATTTAGACATTTTTGCTTTACCATCAAAACCAGGTAAGCGTCCCATATTCGATAATAATGCTTTACACTCAGGTAATAAGTCATGACCAATTTGGCGGTTAACGCGACGTACAACCTCATTGGTTTGTTCAATCATTGGGATTTGATCTTCGCCAACAGGTACTACAGTCGCTTTAAATGCGGTAATGTCTGCTGCTTGAGCCACTGGATAACATAAAAAGCCAGCAGGAATATCTCGTTCAAAACCACGCATTTGAATTTCTGACTTAATGGTTGGATTGCGTTCTAAACGAGCAACCGTCACAAAATTCAGATAGAGCATGGTCAGTTCATTGAGAGCAGGCAAGCATGATTGGACACAGATCGTTGTTTTGGTTGGATCAATACCAACTGCCAAATAATCTAATGCAACTTGAAGAATATTGTTACGGACTTTATCTGGATTATCAGCATTATCAGTGAGTGCTTGAGCATCTGCTAATAAAAGGTGTTGATGATGACTGTCTTGTAAACCAACACGAGAGCGTAATGAGCCAACAAAGTGTCCAAGATGAAGTTGTCCAGTAGGGCGGTCGCCTGTCAAGATGATTGGACGTTGATCAGCATTACTCATGATATATTCCAAGATTCAGTAGTTTCATAAATATAAAGATTGATATTATTGTACGGGAAATAAAAATTTTTCGTCAGCGATTGCTTAAACTTTTTCTTAAAATAATGTTGTGAATTTATTGAGGAATTCTACAATAGCGAAATAAATACAAACTGGGAAATAAAAATGGCGAGTGGATTATTGTTATTACTCGATGATATTGCAACGATTTTAGATGATGTTGCGGTAATGAGTAAGATGGCTGCAAAAAAAACAGCAGGAGTGTTGGGTGATGATTTAGCCCTAAACGCGCAGCAAGTCAGTGGTGTACGTGCAGATCGAGAGTTGCCTGTGGTATGGGGAGTTGCTAAGGGTTCTTTCGTTAATAAACTTATCTTGGTTCCATTAGCATTACTGATTAGTGTAGTTGCACCTTGGTTAATCAATCCTTTATTAATGATTGGCGGCTTATTTCTATGTTATGAAGGAGTAGAAAAAGTTGTACACATGCTCCAGCATAAAAAAGCAAAAACAGCTGAGGAAGCCAATGAAAGCTTGGAACAGATCGAAATAGATTTAGACAAGTTTGAAAAAGAAAAAGTAAAAGGTGCGATTCGTACTGATTTTATTTTATCTGCTGAAATTGTGGTGATTTCGTTAGGTACAGTTGCAACAGCAGCATTTATGACTAAAGTGACTGTATTAAGTGTGATTGCAATCGTAATGACCGTAGGTGTTTATGGTTTTGTTGCAATGATTGTGAAAATTGATGATTTAGGCTTATATTTAACACAGCAAGCATCTGCGTTTAAAAATAAAATAGGTCGTGGTCTACTCGCATTTGCTCCTATTCTAATGAAAACATTATCTATTGTTGGAACGGTTGCAATGTTTTTGGTAGGTGGTGGAATTATTTCGCATACAGTTCCTTTATTACATCATTTTACTGAAGAAACCGTAGACCATTTAGAGTTGATTCCAAGTTTTGGTTCAATTATTGGTGCCTTGACACCAACATTGATTAATTTGGGTATTGGTCTGGTTGCAGGTGCTATTGTACTGATCATTGTTGGGTTGATTCAAAAAGTGTGGTCAAAGGCTTCGGCTTAAATCTTGGACAATATAATCATGTGAGGTCACTATGCGCTGGAAAGGTCGTCGAATCAGTACCAATGTTGAAGACCGTCGTGGTGGTGGCGGAGCAAAAGCAGGTGGTATCAGTATTATAGGTTTGATCGTTGCATTTGTTGCGTGGAAGTTTTTTGGAGTAGATCCACAACAAGCCTATCAAGCAACTCAAGCGGTTACCAGTGCTCAGTCTTCACAACAGGGTGTTGCGCCACAAAATTTAACTGCTGAACAGAAAGAGGCAAGTGATTTTGTTGGAACTATTCTTGCGGATACAGAAGATACTTGGACGCCGATTTTTCAAAAACTTGGCATGACTTACACGCCACCACGCTTAGTTTTGTTTAGCGGTGTCGATAAATCAGCTTGTGGTAGGGCACAAGCAGCGATGGGGCCGTTTTATTGTCCTGCTGATCAAAAAGTTTATATCGATACTGCTTTCTTTAAAGATATGCGCCAGCAAATGGGTATTTCTGGTGAGCAGAATCAGACAGAACTTTCTCGTCAAGATCAAGCAGGGGATTTTGCACAGGCTTATGTCATTGCGCATGAAGTCGGGCATCATATTCAAAATCTATTGGGCATCTCTGGTCAAGTACAGCAAGCACGTGCACAAGCTAGCCAAACACAAGGAAATCAGCTTTCTGTCCGTTTAGAATTACAGGCGGATTGTTTTGCTGGTATTTGGGCGCATCAGAATCAACAACGCACTCAATTTTTAGAACAGGGTGATATTGAAGAAGCAATGGATGCTGCCGAGAAAATTGGCGATGATTATTTGCAACGTAGAGCTACAGGTCAGGTTGTTCCCGATAGTTTCACACATGGCAGTAGTGAACAACGAATGCACTGGTTTCAGCAAGGTCTGAAATCTGGAGATATCAATCAATGTGATACTTTTAAGTAAAAACGATGAATATTTGTTCTTAAATTATTAGGCGATAAACTCTGTTCAAGGAATTTTGACAGCCAAGTGAATGAGATTCATGCACGCGTAGCAGTCCTCAACAGATTTGCGAAATTAGGTCGACCCACTTACCCAAGTTAGGCCTTAAATTTAGCTCAATTAGGGGGCTTTACATTTCAAATCTGTGTGCAAAAAAGCCCTTAAGTACTAAAGATACCAATGGTGTACTGAATGAACTTAAGAAAGAAAACATTCAAGCAAATACACAGTCACTGACGATTGTTTCTACGACTGAGTTACCAAAAGAAGTTTTACAAAAAGCAAAACCTAATGAATTAAAAATTCAATAATCAAAAAATAACCCTTATGAAACTTAAGGTTTCATAAGGGTTGCGATGTTTTCTAAAACTAAAAATCAGAATATTTAACGTACGACCAAAACAGGGATATGGCTTTCACCTAATACTTTTTGAGCTACGCTGCCTAAGATAAATTTTTTGAAACCAGTCCGACCGTGTGATCCCATAATAATCAGATCAGCACCTAAGTTCTGTGCAGCACTGATAATTTCCCCATTTACAGAGAAGCCTTCCAACACTTGAGTTGCGACTGTCAGTCCTAAAGCTTCAAATTTTTTTTCCGCTTTGGTTAAATTTTCTTGTACATAGCTACGAACACGTTCAATCAATTCATTACTTTGACCGAGTCTAAGGTATGCATCTGCCAAATATGGGTCTAAGGTCATCACTTCAACCACAGTGATTTCACTATTTAGGGCTTTTGCAAGTTGAGCCGCTTGTTGAATGACATTATCGGAGATTTCAGAGTCATCAATTGCAACTAAGATTTTTTGATAGGCCATGTTTATTACTCCTTATTATTGCACTTTGAGTTGTTTCTAAATTTTGTTTAAAATAAGATCTATGTTTTCATATTAAACTTATTAGTAGCATAATAAAACCTAGTAATTTTATAAGAATAATTAAATGTTAAAGCAGTTTTTAATTATTCAATCCATTGAAAAAATAATCTTTTTTTTAAATATTAAGGTGAATATTAGATTTGGAAAGATTATAGACTTTGGTCTAAATATGAACATAACTCTACGAGTTGGTCCGTCTGCAATTGTTCACGCATTTTTAAAATTTGCTTTTCATCTAAGTCATACAATTTGAGGGAAAGCAGTTTTTCGATGTCTTGTTCAGGAAAACGATATTTTATCACTTTGGCTGGAACACCAGCAACAATTGCATAAGGCGGTACATCTTGGGTGACCACAGCACCTGTTGCCACGATAGCACCTTCACCCAATTTTACTCCCTGCATAATCATGGCGCGGCTACCAATCCAGCAACCATCGGCAATCACGGTATCACCAGCAGGCAAGAAACTACGGGTGTCAAAAGGGAAGGTCGAAATCCAATCAGGACGGTGTAATTGATTGCCGCCCATCATAATCACGCATTCAGCACCAAAACAGACAAAATTGCCAATATGAAGTTGGTCTATTGGTTTTTCTGGTGTTGCAGGTTTGTCATGTAGATAACGTACCACACAACGTTCAAAGCCCTGATCCCAATAAGCAGAATAATAAGAGTAATTGCCTTTGATATGGATATTTGGATTTTTTACTGTTTTGGAAATAAATTCGAATTCACACCAATGTTTAACAGGAGAGTTGATCAAAGATGAGTCCATTGAATTTCTACCGAGTATCTTAAGAAGAAAAACCCCTCAAATAGAGGGGCTAATTCAGTTTGGAATATTAAAGATATTCCACACTGACGATTTCGTATTCAACTTCACCTTGTGGTGTTTGAATTTTTACTTCGTCGCCTTCGCTTTTACCTAAAAGACCACGGGCAATCGGTGAGTTCACTGAGATTTTATTGATTTTAAAATCTGCTTCATCATCACCTACGATTTTATAAGTTTTACGTTCTTCAGTGTCTAGGTTTTCGATGGTTACTGTAACACCAAACACAACACGACCGTTTTGTTCAAGTGTTTTGACATCAATCTCTTGAGCTGCACCCAGTTTGCCTTCGATATCCTGAATACGACCTTCACAAAAACCTTGCTGTTCACGTGCAGCGTGATATTCAGCATTTTCCTTTAAATCACCGTGCTCACGAGCTTCCGCGATCGCTTGGATAATACGTGGGCGATCCACTGTTTTTAGCTGTTGTAATTCTTTCTCTAAGGCAACCTTGCCTTCAGGAGTCATAGGATAACGTTGCATTTCAGTCCCTCTAAATTGGTTGGGAAAATACAGGATTAAAAAAAGAAAAAGCCCGCCACCGATAAGGTGGCGGGACTTATCAGTAAAGAATTAACCTACAGTTTGTAAATCTTGCAAGCGGTATACATCCATTGGCAATTTCACAGAAAATGCTTGGCAAACAGCCTCAGCACCATTAATTGTCGTAGTGTAATACACTTTACCTTGTAGGGCAGCACGACGAATCATGGCAGAGTCGTATTGAGCTTGTTTGCCTTCAGTTGTGTTGACAATAAGATGAATCTCACCATTTTTCAAGCGGTCTACAATATGTGGACGACCTTCAGTGACTTTATTGACAGCTTCACACTCAATGCCTGCTTCTTTCAGAACACGATGTGTGCCATTCGTCGCAACAAGTTTGAAGCCATATTCGATTAATTGTTTAGCAATATTGGCAATGTATTTCTTATCTGATTCACGAACTGATAAGAACGCATGCTTCACTTCGCCTTCTGTTGGCAAGCCTGGTAAACGTTCGTTTGAACCAAGTACTGCTTTGTAGAATGCTTCACCGAAAGTTTGACCTACACCCATTACTTCGCCTGTAGATTTCATCTCAGGCCCAAGCATTGGATCAACACCTTGGAATTTAGCAAACGGGAATACAGCTTCTTTTACTGCAAAGTGAGTCGGGATGATCTCTTTAGTGAATCCTTGAGATTCTAAAGATTGACCAGCCATACAACGAGCAGCAACTTTCGCTAAAGATTCACCGATACACTTAGATACGAAAGGAACTGTACGTGATGCACGTGGGTTCACTTCGAGTACATAAATGTCATTGCCTTTTACTGCAAACTGAACGTTCATCAAGCCGATTACGCCGAGTTCTTTTGCCATTGCAACAGTTTGGCGACGCATTTCATCCTGAACTTCTTGTGAAAGTGAGTAAGGAGGAATTGAACATGCTGAGTCACCTGAGTGAATCCCTGCTTGTTCGATGTGCTGCATAATACCGCCAATCACAACGTCATTACCGTCAGATACGCAGTCTACGTCCACTTCAGTTGCATCATCAAGGAAACGGTCTAACAGGACAGGGGCTTCATTTGAAGCTTGAACTGCTTCACGAAGGTAACGTTTTAGCTCATCTTCGTTATAAACGATTTCCATTGCACGACCACCCAATACATAAGATGGGCGAACAACTAGTGGATAACCCACTTTCGCTGCTTCTGAAATACCTTCTTCAGCAGATTTAACGATGCTGTTGTTTGGTTGACGCAGCTGTAGACGTTGAATCATTTGTTGGAAACGTTCACGGTCTTCTGCACGGTCAATCGCATCAGGAGATGTACCAATGATCGGTGTACCTGCTTCTTCTAAAGCACGCGCCAATTTCAATGGTGTTTGACCACCGTACTGTACGATCACACCTTTAGGCTTCTCTGTACGTACGATTTCAAGTACATCTTCAAGTGTTACAGGTTCGAAGTACAAACGATCTGAAGTGTCATAGTCAGTTGAAACTGTTTCAGGGTTACAGTTCACCATGATGGTTTCATAACCGTCATCACGCATTGCAAGCGCAGCGTGTACACAGCAGTAATCAAACTCGATCCCTTGACCAATACGGTTTGGACCACCACCAATGACCATGATTTTGTCACGGTTCGATGGATTTGCTTCACATTCTTCGTCGTAAGTTGAGTACATGTAAGCTGTGCCAGATTCGAATTCGGCAGCACAAGTATCAACACGTTTATAAACTGGATAGACACCCAAGTTCCAACGTTGTTTACGGAATTGTTTTTGTGAAATACCCATCAAGTCAGCAATACGCAGGTCAGATAAACCTTTACGCTTGAACGAACGGATATTGTCAGCATTTAAATCGCCAAAGCCTAGAGTTTTTACTTGAGCTTCAGTTTTAACGATATCTTCAATTTGGATCAAGAACCAACGGTCAATCTTGGTTGCTTCAAACACTTCATCTAATGAGAAACCGTGACGGAATGCATCGGCAACATACCAAATACGATCTGGACCTGGAACTTTAAGCTCTTTTAAGATAATGTCTTTAGCATTTGCTGTACCAACTTCGATTTTTTCATCAAAGCCACTCACACCGACTTCAAGACCACGAAGTGCTTTTTGAACAGATTCTTGGAAGTTACGACCAATCGCCATCACTTCGCCCACAGATTTCATCTGAGTTGTAAGAACAGGCTCAGCTTGTGGGAATTTTTCGAAGTTAAAGCGAGGAATCTTGGTTACGACATAGTCAATTGCTGGTTCGAAGCTTGCAGGTGTTACACCGCCAGTGATGTCATTTTTCAATTCATCAAGGGTATAACCAACAGCAAGTTTTGCAGCAATTTTTGCAATCGGGAAGCCAGTAGCTTTAGACGCAAGCGCAGATGAACGGGAAACACGAGGGTTCATCTCGATCACAACCATACGACCATCTTTCGGGTTAATACCGAACTGAACGTTTGAACCACCTGTTTCAACACCGATTTCACGCAGAACAGCAACCGATGCATTACGCATGATTTGATATTCTTTATCTGTCAATGTTTGAGCAGGGGCAACAGTGATTGAGTCACCAGTATGCACACCCATTGGGTCAAAGTTTTCGATCGCACATACGATAATACAGTTGTCGTTTTTATCACGAACAACTTCCATCTCGTATTCTTTCCAACCAATTAATGATTCATCAATCAATAATTGTTTAGTTGGAGAAAGATCGAAACCACGTTCACAGATTTCAATAAATTCTTCTTTATTGTACGCAATACCGCCACCAGAACCACCCATCGTGAATGACGGACGAATGATCACTGGGAAGCCGAAACGTGCTTGAATTTCCAATGCATGTTCCATGCTTTCAGCAACATCAGCACGAGGACACTCTAAGCCGATTTTACGCATGGCGATGTCAAACAGTTTACGATCTTCTGCTTTTTCAATCGCTTCTTTTGACGCACCAATCAACTCAACATTGTATTTCTCTAAAACACCGTTGGCATCTAATGCAAGTGCACAGTTCAATGCAGTTTGACCGCCCATCGTTGGGAGGACTGCATCTGGGCGTTCTTTTTCAATGATTTGAGCAACAGTCTGCCAAGTGATTGGCTCGATATAAGTTGCATCCGCCATTGAAGGGTCAGTCATAATGGTTGCTGGATTAGAGTTCACCAAAATAACACGATAGCCTTCTTCACGAAGTGCTTTACATGCTTGCGCACCTGAGTAGTCAAACTCACATGCTTGACCGATCACAATTGGACCTGCACCAATAATTAAGATGCTTTTAATATCCGTACGTTTAGGCATTATTCGCTCCTTAATTACTTCTTAGATGCTTCAATAAGTTCGATGAAATGATCGAACAATGGAGCACAGTCATGTGGACCAGGGCTTGCTTCAGGGTGACCTTGGAAGCTGAATGCTGGTTTGTCAGTGCGATGAATACCTTGGTTTGTACCATCAAACAGAGAGCGATGTGTCACTTTTAAGTTTGCAGGTAAAGTACTCTCATCGACAGCAAAGCCGTGGTTTTGAGAAGTAATCATCACTGTACCATTCTCAAGATTTTGTACAGGATGGTTTGCACCGTGATGACCATGATTCATTTTCATGGTCTTCGCGCCAGAAGCAAGTGCTAAAATTTGGTGACCTAAACAAATACCAAATACAGGTAAAGTCGTAGTTTCAACAATCGTTTTTACTGCTTCAATCGCATAGTCACATGCTGCTGGATCACCAGGACCATTTGACAAGAACACGCCATCTGGATTTAAAGCGAGAACTTTCTCAGCAGGGGTCTGTGCAGGCACAACAGTGAGTTTACAACCACGGTCTGCAAGCATACGTAAGATGTTGGTTTTGACACCATAATCGTATGCAACAACATGAAATTTAAATTCTGGTTGGCTAAAACCTTGACCTAAAGTCCAAGAACCTTCAGTCCATTCAAAGCCTTCAGGATCACAGCATTCTTTTGCAAGGTCTAAACCATTTAAACCACCGAATGCACGTGCTTTTGCAATTGCTTCTTCTTCAGTGATATTTTCACCAGCAAGGATGCAACCATTTTGCGCACCTTTGTCACGTAAAATACGTGTCAATTTACGCGTATCAATATCAGCGATTGCAACAACATTATGTTGTTCCAAGTATTCACTGAGTGATTGTTCTGCACGGAAATTACTATGTAATAAAGGAAGATCACGAATAATTAAACCGTTCGCCCATACTTTATGGATGCGACCAGATTCAACGTCTTCGCTATTACAGCCTGTATTTCCAATATGGGGATAAGTCAGCGTCACAATTTGTTGCGCATAACTTGGGTCAGTCAAAATTTCTTGGTAGCCAGTCATGGCTGTATTAAAAACGACTTCACCAGTCGTACTTCCCGATGCACCGATAGACGTTCCTTTAAAGATCGTTCCATCTGCGAGGGCTAAAATGGCGGGGGTGCTCAAACCAAAGCTCCTGAACTAAAACCACAAAAATAGGGCTGTAAAAAAGCGAGAAGACATAAAAAAAGGTAGGCTGTCTTTAAAAACATGCCCCTCCTTCCAGTCTGCTCGCTTGTAACTTAACAGCGCATTATACGCATGAGTAGTTCAAAAGTCTATCTGTTTTATTGGCTAAAGCGAGTAATTGTAGTTTTTCTTTTATAAGTTTGGCTGTTGTTATGTCTATTGCCAAATCAATCATTCTTCTATCTATATCATGAGATATTATGAAAATTGTCTAACAATTTTTTCATACTCTAAAAGTAAAGCGTTTTATCTTATATTTAGCCAAAAAATCAACTAACAATATAGAGGGGAAACACAATGGCTGATAATCAAACGACACCAGCAACTGAAGAAGTTAAAGAAGTTGTGGTTGAAAAAACAGCGAAGGCGAAAGAAGTTGTTGCAGAGAAAACCACTGAAGTTAAAGAAGCTGTTGCTGAAAAGACGGCAGAAGTGAAAGAGGTGGTTGCTGAGAAAACTGCAAAAGCGAAAGAAGTTGTAGCTGAAAAAACAGCGAAGGCGAAAGAAGTGATTGCTGAGACTCAGGAACAAGCGAAAGAAGTCATTGCTGAGACTCAAGAGCAAGTGAAAGAAGTATTAGCTGAAACTCAAGAAAAAATTGAGGCGGAAGCGAAAGAACTTAACCAAAATATCCAAAATCAGCTTGCACAAATTAAGCAAGATATTTTGCAGCGTATTGATGTTATTAAAACTCAACTGAATTCATCACAAGGCAATTTAGTTGAATTAACGAATGCATTAAAAACTGAGTTAAATGCTTTAATTGAAGATTTAACGAAGGTCAGCAAAGAGTTGAAAGATGATATTGGTCAAATTTCAGTGAAGCATAAAGATACTTTGGTTGGTAGTTTTAAGCGTACTAAAGAGCAAGCGGTAGAAGCTTGGAATAAAGTTCGCGCTAGCTAACAAGTATTTAAATAAAAAAAGCGAGATCATTCTCGCTTTTTTTTATTTTTTAGAATTGATGTAACCAATCGCGTTTATTATGAAAGTCGGCTTGTGGGCTACTATGTTGCATTGCAAAATAGTGATTACCTTGAGTGGTATTAAAAACCGCAGTTAAACCTAAATACAAGTCAGACCATTTCAATTTATTCTGTTGCATAAATTTAGATAAATCTAGACTGACATTTAAACCATAATGTGTGCGTTGCAAATGGTTCAACTCAATGTCATATGCAGCAACGGGCGGCATATCCTCTGGGAAGCGATATTCTTCAAATTGATAGGCTTGCCAAGCTTGAGAGGGAGAAAGATTGATTTCACGATAAAAATCTTCATCTTTCACACCAATAAAAATCTCAAAACAAGTCTGTTCCCATAAAAAGTCTTGGCGAGGATGAGCCTTGACTTGATCTGGGTAAATCAGAAACTGATTGGGATCACGAACCCAAAAACCAACATTTAATGTCGCTGGTGTTTGTTGCTCAATTGCTCCAACGACAGTAATAGCATTAAAGCGATCGAAAGCAGAAAGTTCATAACTTGCCATTTTGATTACTTGTTACTTAAGTGAGCAAAACGAACTAAATTAGAAAGATGCTGGTTTTGTTTTGCTGCTTTTTTATAAAGCAAAACAATTTTACCAATTTTCTGTACAGATTCAGCACCTGTTGCTTCAACAAGCGCATCAATTACTGCGGCACGTGCATCACGATCTTCACCTGCAATTTTCACTTTAATGAGTTCATGATCATTGAGTGCGCGATGAGTTTCTTCAATGACGTTTTCTGTAAGACCTTGGCCACCAATCATTACAACTGGATTAAGTGCATGACCAATTTGACGTAAACGCTTACGTTCATGGATAGATAAAGCCGCCATTAAAAATACCTGATTGGGAAAACGACTTAGTATAACTTGCATCCCGTTTCTAAGATAGATTTAGCAGACAGGCACTCGAAACAAATATGTGAAAATTAGGCAAATAGCCAATCATGACAATCGGAAAAAATCTGTAAAAGTTCGTGTGAATGAACTACAACCGTACTGTAATGAGAGTAATTTTAACGTACAATGACCAATCAGAAGTTTTTTGAAATTTAGTGAGTTATGGCGACACGCATTACCAATCAAAAATTGTCTAAAAGCAGTCGTGCATGGATGAGAGAGCACTTAGATGACCCTTTTGTAAAGAAAGCACAGAAGGAAGGTTATCGCGCACGTGCAGCATATAAATTACTTGAAATCCAAGAAAAATATAAAATGATCAAGCCGGGTATGACCGTTGTCGATCTTGGTGCAGCACCAGGCAGTTGGTCACAAATTGCAGGTAAATTAGTCGGCGCAAATGGTTTAGTGATTGCTTCAGATATTCTCGCAATGGACGCTCTTCCAGATGTGACTTTCTTACAAGGTGACTTCCGAGAAGAAGAAGTTTTCGAAAAATTGTTAAATATTTTAAATGGACGTCAAGTAGACGTTGTAATTTCAGATATGGCCCCCAATACATCAGGTAATAGGGCTGTCGATCAACCACGCCAGATTTATTTGTGTGAGTTGGCACTGGATTTTGCTCAAAAAGTTTTAGGCCCAAATGGACAGTTTATTGTTAAGGTGTTCCAAGGCTCAGGATTTGATGAGTTCAGAAAACAAGTTGTTGATAGTTTTGATGTGTTAAAAACAGCCAAACCTGCGGCATCTCGTGCTCGATCAAAAGAAGTTTTTTTGATTGGTCAAGGTCGTAAAAAGGCATTGCAATAAAAGTGTACTTGCCAAGTTGTTAAAAATTGTGCATTTTGTACCTTTTAAGTTTTTTGCAACGCAAATTTATTGCTGTTTTTGTGAAGGTCAGCCAAGATTAGGTATGATCAAATTAGATTGATATGGGAATAAAGCCTTGAGCGATTACTTCAAGAATGCCGTATTGTGGCTCATCATACTCGGTGTTCTGATTTTGATTTTTAGCAACGTCAGTGACCGCAATAAGCCTGCAGCGATGAAATATTCTGATTTCGTTGCAGCGGTGAATGCTGGGCAAATTAAACAAGTCACAATTGACGGTTTAAACATTAGTGGTGAAAAAACCAATGGTTCTTCTTTTGAAACGGTTCGTCCACAAGTAGAAGACACTGAATTGCTTCCAAGCTTGAATAAACAGAATGTAGTCGTTGAAGGTACTGCACCACAACGTCAAGGCATTTTGATGCAACTTCTCATTGCGAGCTTCCCTGTATTACTGATCATCTTATTATTCATGTTCTTTATGCGTAATATGGGTGGTGGTGCTGGTGGCAAAAACAGCCCAATGAGTTTTGGCAAGTCAAAAGCGAAAATGTTATCTGAAGACCAGATTAAGATTACGTTTACCGATGTTGCAGGTTGTGATGAAGCAAAACAAGAAGTGGTTGAAATTGTTGACTTCTTGAAAGATCCTTCTAAGTTCAAACGTCTTGGTGCAACCATTCCTCGTGGTGTATTGATGGTTGGTCCTCCAGGTACGGGTAAAACATTACTTGCGAAAGCCATTGCAGGTGAAGCTAAAGTTCCATTCTTTAGTATCTCTGGTTCTGACTTCGTTGAAATGTTTGTTGGTGTCGGTGCATCACGTGTTCGTGACATGTTTGAACAAGCTAAACGTCATGCTCCATGTATCATTTTCATCGATGAGATTGATGCTGTTGGTCGCCATCGTGGTTCTGGTACAGGAGGTGGTCATGATGAGCGTGAACAAACCCTGAACCAAATGCTTGTTGAGATGGATGGTTTTGAAGGTAATGAGGGTGTGATCGTCATTGCAGCAACTAACCGTGTAGACGTACTTGATAAAGCATTGCTTCGTCCAGGTCGTTTTGATCGCCAAGTGATGGTGGGTTTACCAGACATCCGTGGTCGTGAGCAAATCTTGAATGTTCATTTGAAGAAACTTCCTTCGGTTACAGGCGTGGATGTTAAAGTCCTTGCTCGTGGTACGCCAGGATTCTCAGGTGCGCAACTAGCGAACTTAGTCAACGAAGCTGCGTTGTTTGCTGCTCGCCGTAATAAAAACACGGTCGATATGCATGACTTTGAAGATGCAAAAGACAAGATCTACATGGGTCCAGAACGTAAATCGATGGTGATTCGTGAAGAAGAACGTCGTGCGACGGCTTACCATGAAGCTGGACATGCCATTGTTGCTGAAATTTTGCCAGGTACAGACCCTGTGCATAAAGTGACAATCATGCCACGTGGTTGGGCATTAGGTGTAACTTGGCAGTTGCCTGAGCAAGACCAAACTAGCCATTACAAAGATAAGATGTTGAATGAGCTTTCAATCTTATTTGGTGGTCGTATTGCCGAAGAAGTTTTCATTAATCAAATGTCGACAGGTGCATCAAACGACTTTGAACGTGCAACTAAAATGGCGCGTGCAATGGTGACCAAGTATGGTATGTCTGATGCTCTTGGTGTAATGGTTTATGAAGATGAAAACCAAAGTGGTTTCTTTGGTAATGTGGGTAGCCGTACAATTTCAGAAGCAACTCAGCAAAAAGTTGATGAAGAAGTACGTCGTATCTTAGATGAACAATATAAAGTTGCTCGTGATATCTTGGAAAATAACAAAGATATCGCACATGCAATGGTGAAAGCGTTGATGGAATGGGAAACCATCGATCGTGACCAAATCCGTGACATCATGGAAGGTCGTGAACCACAACCACCTAAGGTCTATATTCCTGAAAATCCAGTGGCTGCATTTGAACCACCAAAAGATGGTCCATCTACACCACCACCATTACCAGTAATGGGTTAATTAGAATTAAATAAATCAGAGCGACTTAGGTCGCTCTTTTTTTGTCTGTATTTTGGTATAAGCTGAGAATAAATCATCAACCTTCAAACGACAGTCTTGTTAAAATAACCGTACTAAAGTGCGGAGAGTTTTGATGCAGTTGATGCCATTACCACAATGTCAGTTGCAGTGTGGTCGTTTTACACTGGACTTATCCCAGCCACAGATTATGGGTATTCTTAATGTAACACCTGACTCATTTAGTGATGGCGGACAGCACCATCAAAAAGATCAGGCGGTTCAACATGCCTTACAAATGATTGAAGATGGGGCAAATATTATTGATATTGGTGGAGAATCTACACGTCCAAATGCATCGCCTGTAGCGCTAGAAGAAGAACTTCGTCGAGTGATTCCTGTGGTTGAAGCATTATCCAATTATGATGTAATCATTTCGATTGATACCAGTCAGCCTGAGGTGATTCGAGCTGCCGTGAAAGCAGGTGCGCATATCTGGAATGATGTTCGTGCTTTAACTCGTCCACAAGCTTTAGAAACGGCGGCTGAATTAAATATTCCTGTGGTGTTGATGCATATGCGTGGTGAACCGACCAATATGAATCAGTTGGATCAATATCAGGATGTGACTGAAGATGTGATCCATGAATTACAGCAGCGGCTTAATCAAGCAATTGCAGTCGGAGTAAGCAAAGAAAATATTATTATCGACCCAGGTTTCGGTTTTGCCAAGAACGCACAACAGAATTTTCGATTACTCAATGAGTTTTGGAAACTGAATCGGATGGGGTACCCGATCTTGTCTGGCTTGTCACGTAAACGTTTCATTGGTGAGGCATTGAATGGTATACCTGCACAGGAACGTGCGCTTGGAAGTGTCATGGGACATCTACTGAGTATTCAGCAGGGGGCTAGTATTGTTCGAGTGCACGATGTTAAAGCCACAAGCGATGCGATAAAAGTTTGGAATGCGATGTGTTTAGCTCAATAATTACAGAGAAATAATGAAGATAAAAATACATTCCAATACGATGTATCTTTATCTTTTTGCATACAATCACTTCAATCTTGTCATTCATTTAAAAGACATAAAATTGGGGGATTTTATTATGCATCAATCTACAAAAATACTGACCTTAACCTTGCTAAGTTCCATGATGATCGCCTGTGGTAATCCCGTAAAGGAACGTAGCCATGTAGTCGCTCCTGCATCTTTGGTTATGTCTAATATGGCAGCGGATAGTACCCGAAAGATGATTGCTCCTGCTGCGTACATGGCGGCAATGCCTAGTCCAGAAAGCGTGCGGCTAGAACAGAATACTGAAAAATATCAAAAGAATGAGGTCAATCCTATTTATCGGGTTGCAGATCAGGCAGTTTCAACTTTTAGCATTGATGTCGATACAGGCAGTTATAGCAATACCCGCCGTTTCCTGAATGATGGGCGTTTGCCACCAGTCGATGCGGTTCGTGCTGAGGAAATGATTAACTACTTTGATTATCAATATCCGCAGCCAAACAGCATTCACCCATTCTCGGTCACGACTGAAATTGTTGATTCACCGTGGAAAGAAAATGCCAAACTGATCAAAATCGGGATTCAAGCCAAAGACATGGCAACCAAACAGTTACCACCAGCCAATTTGGTATTCTTGGTTGATGTTTCCGGTAGTATGGATGCAGCAGATAAATTACCCTTGGTTAAGCAAACTCTTAGATTATTGACCGAGCAATTGCGACCTCAAGATAAAGTCACGATTATTACTTATGCTAGTGGTGAGAAACTCATTTTAGCACCCACTTCTGGTGATCAAAAAGACAAAATTTTAACCGTCATTAATGAATTACAGGCAAGTGGGGCAACCGCAGGCGAACAGGCAATTCAACTGGCTTATAAACAAGCTGAAAAAGCCTTTGTGAAGAATGGAATCAATCGCATTTTATTGGCAACTGATGGCGACTTTAATGTAGGTATTACTGACTTTAGTACTTTAAAAGGGATGGTGGCTGAGAAACGTAAAAGTGGTATTTCTTTAACGACATTGGGATTTGGGACAGGAAATTATAATGAGCAGTTGATGGAGCAACTGGCGGATGCAGGAGATGGTAATTACAGCTATATTGATAATAAAAATGAAGCGAAAAAAGTGGTACAACGTCAGCTTTCGTCAACACTGGCAACGGTTGCTCAGGATGTAAAAATTCAGGTGGAGTTTAATCCTGCTACGGTAAAAGAATATCGCTTAGTCGGCTATGAAAATCGGATGTTGAAACAGGAAGATTTCAATAACGATAAAGTTGATGCGGGCGATATCGGGGCAGGGCATAACGTTACGGCAATTTATGAAATCATTCCAGTGGGGCAGCAAGGCTGGCTCAATGATTCACGTTATCAGGCATCAACAAAAACAGATACAACGAAAAAATCTGAATATGCGTTTGTAAATTTGCGCTATAAATTGCCAAATCAAGAGAAGAGCATTCTTTTAAACCAAGCTGTAAAAGCGCAAAGTAAGTCCCTTGCTCAGGCCAATAGCGATACTCGTTTTGCGATTGCGGTGGCTTCCTATGCCCAGCAGCTAAAAGGTGGGCAATACAATGCTGCTATGGGGTGGGATCAAATTATTCAGTTAGCCCAGCAAGCTGCAAAACCAGATCTTTACCAAATGCGTGAGGAATTTATAGAGCTTGCCAAGATCGCAAAAAGTTTAAGTGCTAAAAAAGACTAAATTATCTTTTTTAAAAGCGGTCGGAAAGATCGCTTTTTTTATGTCGAAATATCGTGATTTGTATGGGATTATGTTATAAGCATGGCGTTTTATTGGCATATTATTTTATTTATGTTTGAAGATCTCCTTCTCCCCATGTTTGATGATGAATATTATCCTGACATTCTCGTTGCCGAAGTTAAACAACAGATTAAACACTTTTCCAAAAAGGTGGGTCGTTCTGGTTTAACTGAAGCAGAAATATATCATTTTGCTCATCATACAATGATCGCAATTAATGAGATGAAACCCCAGTTTGAAGACCTAGATTCAAGTTTAGATGATACGGCTGCGGATTACATTGCTGAAGCTATGATGATGATTGTGCAAGAAGCAGGTTATTTTGAGATTGAAATGGAACAATTGATTGCAAATCGAGAGTGGTAAAATTCACTCTCGATATTTAGAAATTATGATCATTCCTTATTTGAAATCTCACTCCAAAATTTAGGTAAAGTAATTTGACCTGAAATCCATGCTTCAATTTTAGGTTGTTTAATTTTTTGATAATAAATACTTTCGGTCTGAATCAGTAAGCCTAAAGTATCGCCTTTGTTCAAACGTCCATTAATACTAGGTAATTCAATAGTTTGATTTCCTTTCGATGCTGAATTTTTATGAGAAATAACTTGATCAAAAGTATGTTTTTTGCTTGGATTTAATGCTGTTGTTTGATCATTTAAAATAGCATATTTACCCGTTTTTTCAGATTTAATGGCCATAGAAATAAATAGTGTTGGTTCTACTTTATTATTTGGCGTTTCGATCTTTAAATTGAGTTGTGGTGTACCTGTGAGATGTGCCAATTCAGTTATTGTATGGATCGGAACAAACACAGCTTGCGAATTCTGAGGTTCAATCCAAGTTCTATTTAACGTGTATTGTGTTTTTGCATCCAAATCTTTGAACTTATAGACCGGACTTTTGTCGACACATAATTCTGGTAAATCAATTGTTGCAGTTTGGTCTTTGAGTTTTTGATCAAACCATCCCATGATCGTGTCTTGTAATTTATATTGCTTTTGATTCCCACAGGCAACAGATTTCCCAATATACCAAAAAGGAGTATCACCCAATGGGGAACGCTGTGCAAATGGTTGTAAATGTCCGCCTTGTACGCCGATTAAATGGACTTCATGCTGCGATTTCTGAATACATTGAGCCGCTTTAACGCCTTCATTAAAAGGAAATAATACATCTCTAAAGCCTTGGATAATGAGCGCATCTGCTTTTGGCGCTTGAGCATTTTCACAAAACCAACTAGCTTGATGTGTCTTTAGTAAATCATAAGTTGATTGTTTCAACTGACCTTGTTGGATATCTTGATAAGCTTGTTTAAGTTCGGGATCAAATTTGTTCCAGTTCCACCAGTCACCAATCAAATTCAAGAAACTTAGCCAATCTCCTTTGGGAACGCCATTGGGTACAAGGCTATCGACGATATCATGCCAAGTTGTGATTGGTACAATTGCTTGTAGGCGAGGGTCTAGAGCAGAAGCAATGTATTGCACACCGCCTGCATAAGATTCGCCAATCATACCTGTACGAACACCATTTTGATTTTGTGCCAGTTGTGGCAAGTTTTTTTCAGCCCAGTTCATGATGTTAATGACATCTTGAGCTTCTTTTTCAGGATCGGTTAAGCGAATTTTACCCTGACTATTTCCATGACCACGTTGATCATAGCTGATGACCCAATAGCCATTTTTCCACGCTGTTTTGGCTACTTGACCCGTCGGAAGTAAAAAACCATACAAGCTTAATTCTGGTCTTTTCATTCGAGATAAACCAAAACCATGGGTATGTAGCAGCAAAGGAGCTGTTTGTCCTGCTTTTAAATGTGGTTGATACACTGTAAACGCAATGATTGTTCCATCTGATGCGATTGTTTTTGCTTGAAAATAACGTTGTTTTAATTCTGTTGGTTGAGATTGAATTTTTTGAGGTTGAATTGCCGCATTGACACAACCTTGTAATAGCAAAAAAATGCCAAAGCAAAGCCATAAAATATTTGAACGCATAGATTCTTTCATCCTTGAGCAAATCTGTGAGAAATTCTAATTGGATGGTATGTAGTTTACAGTGTGAAACGGATTGAGACTATAAAGGATAGGTCATTTTATTGACCTATCAGTTTTATACTATTTAATTCGATGTGGGCTTGAGTGAAAAATAACCTTTGGCGTTAAAGCTTTAAAAATATGGCGAATAGAAGCGCATCAGATCAAGATTTTTTGGCTTGCTTAAATAAAGAATATTTCCATAATGTTGTCATTCGGATTTTCAAAGTAGTTTGCTCTTGTCTTCTTTAGAAATTATTGCCGTTATTATTAGTGTGATCGGTGTTGCGCTCACGATAAAACGGAATATGTGGTGTTGGTGGTTTAATTTTTTGGCATTTATTTTATATGCTTACCTTTTTTTCACCTTTAAATTATACGGCGAAACGATTTTACAATTCTTATTTATGCTGATTAATTTCTATGGTTTTTATTATTGGCTGAAAGGTAAACGCCAAGACCATGAGATTCGGATCGAACCAATTGCAGCCAAAATGGTATTGATGCAAATGTGTTTAGCAGCAATCGGTGGATTATTGTTTGGTTTAACGCTTAAACATTTTACCGATGCTGCTGTACCGTTATTAGATGCCCAACTCGCTGCTTTTAGTTTACTGGCAACCTATTGGACAAGTCGTAAACATATCGCAACTTGGGTACTTTGGGTATTTGTCGATATTGTCTATGTAGGTATGTTTATTTATAAAGAATTATTTTTAACCGCAGGATTGTATGCCGCTTTTGTGTTGTTGGCTGCATATGGTTGGTGGCAATGGGAACAAGTCAAACACAAGCAACTTACTCTTTCTTAAAAATAAGAGCAGTAGAACAACTGCCCTTATTCACTACTTTGACTTATTTAGTTGCTTGATAACTTTGTACTGCCTGACGACCTAATGCTGGATCATCAGTAAATACACCATCTACGCCAGCCTTGAAGTAAAGTTGCATTTCCTTGATTGAACCAGACTCACAACGCTCGGCTGCTTTGGACGTATCCTTACTACATTTTAAGCTGTCTGGTAGGAAATTATTTTCAGGGCGGAAGGTATAAGGATGTACTTTTAAATTGACTTTATGGGCATCTGCAATAAAAGAGGTGGTCTGTGTCATTGCTGCATCTTTAAAGACATAGACTTTCCATGGACCTACACCATTCGCATAGGCCGAAACGTCTTTGAGGCCTTGTGCCGTTGCTAGATCTGCATAGGTTTTAGGATTGTTTTGTGCAACATAATCTGCTGGTCTTGCTTCAGGTGAATCATAGAGCTGAATCAATTGTGCATGCTTAACACTCTTGTGTAAATCGAGTTGATTTTTTAAATATTTTAGATTGCCAACTTCAAAAGACTGTAAATAAATAGGCGCAATATCGCGGCTATATTGGTATTTGGATAAGGTTTTTAACAAAGTATCTTCCATAGCCAAATTCTGTTTTTGGAAATAGGTTGGGTGTTTGGTTTCTGGATAAAGACCAATAATTTTGCCCGTTTTTTGATAATGCTTTGCAGCTAAATCAATGATTTCATCGAGTGTCGGGATTTCAAATTGATCATTATATTGCGTATTGGCAGCACGATACTGGGGAATACGCTCACGTGCTTTGAGCTGTTTTAGCTCGGCCAAAGTAAAATCTTCAGTAAACCAACCTGTTAAACTCACGCCATCAATAATTTTAGTTTTTTTACGGTCTGCAAATTGAGGAAGCGTTGCAACATTGGTTGTGCCGCTGATCTCATTTTCATGGCGAGCAACCAATATGCCGTCTTTGCTTGATACCAAATCTGGTTCAATAAAATCAGCACCATCATCAATCGCTTTTTGATAGGATGCGAGTGTATGTTCTGGACGAAGTGCGCTCGCGCCACGATGTCCAATCACTTGTGGTAATTGAGGTTCAGGTTGCGCCGTGCTTTGTTGATCTTTGTTGTCATCATTGCAAGCTGTCAGACCGATCAAGCTAATACAGACCAATACTTTTTTGAACATAATTTAACTCATTAGTTTTTCTTAAAGCATTGATCTTGCCGTTTTAATTTATCAAATGGATGACAATTAGATGATAATTTTATGAAAATAATGATTTTTTTAACTGAATGTTTGAAATCCAATATCTGATTTTAGGCTTTGATAAAGCGGGGTCTGGAGGGAGATTATGACTTCTGTTTCCAATAAGGCCAATTTACTTCAGGCGTAAAACGATAATCACGATCTAACCAATAAGATTGCGGTGAAGCAGTTTTATTTTTAAGACCCATGATATGCATTAAGTTGTTATCGAGTTCTGCTGTATTAAGCATTTTTTCTTTATTGACACCCGTGACTTGCATATTGTCATGCCACATAATCACAGGAACTTGGTATCCCGCTTTTGTATTCGGGCTGTGACCAGCATAGTCAATTTCATGACCAACTTCATTTCCATGATCTGAAACGACCATAAAAGATCTAAAATCAGAATTATTATCAGCCTTTAGATCGTCTAAAAATCTGGCAAGCAACGAGTCTTCATATAATACTGCATTATCATAATCATTGCGTAGTGAACGAACCCAAGGATCAATATTACGATTCTTGAGGTCGAGTTCGACAGCATCATTACTGTCTCCAGTAAATTTATTAAACGCTAATGGGTAACGTTCTTGGTAATTTGGATGTGCGCCAATCAAATGAAGAATAATCAGTTTTTTAGGATCCGGATCTGCAAGAGCTTGTTGATAAACGGGAATAAGCTTTTCATCTAATGAATGACTACTTCTTCCTGATCGTGTATTTTTATAAACAGCCGTATCTGCATAAGAACCAAATAATGAAGATAAATAACTATCATCTTGATTGCTTAACCAATAAATCTTATAGCCTGCCGCGCGAGCGTAAGCTAAAACGCTTTCCGAAGAATATTGATCATGCGCAGATGCAGGACTTTCAGTCAATAAAACACGTAGCGCATTGATCGTTGAAGGTGACGGTGAAAATGCATTACAAAAGATTTTTAACTCATCAAGTTTTTTTGCTAATTGTGGAGTCGTCTCGCGTTGATAATCACAAACACCTAAATTTAAACTTGTTAAGCTCTCTGAGAGAACTAACACATGTGTTTGTTTCTCATCCTGTTTTTTTGTTAAAGTTAAATTTTGCTTTGCACTGATGTCCCATTGTCGGTGTACATTTTGATGTTGCTTAATTCTATTTTTAAAATCCTGAAGTTTTGTTTGATAGTCTGACCAAAAAATGATAGGATGAACTTTACGTGATGGCTTCATTAAATAGCTTGTTATTGTTAATAGAACAAGTAAAACGATACAACTACGATAAATTCGACTCTGCCACATCTGATCAAGATGGTGAGCTTTAATCAGTTTGAAAGTAGAAATACTGTAAATAATTAGCAAGCAAAGTAGACTAAAAATCACACTTAAGATTGTGCTTAAGTGTAGTTGTATGAATTCCCACGTTTCCTGCTGACTGGTATTAGCAATTGCTTCAATAATAAAATAGGCTTCATTATCACTATCAAATAAAAACCACGTACTCGAACGCAATAGTACATCAAGCCAAGTCGCAAACCACCATAAAACTGTAAGTCCATACCAATATTTTTTTTGTGTTTTAATCGCAAGCCAAATTAAACCTACACCTGGCAAAGAAAGAAATCCCAGTCTTAAACCATCAGACAAATTGCCAGCAATACTGAGTAACCCCCCAGTAATTAATGCGGGTAATAGAATTAGGAGCAGAATATTAAAATGTTTAAAATTGGCCTTCATATATGCCTAAAAAATAAGGGAGCAACGGAGAGCGTGCTACTATCGGTTTAAGTGAGTGGAGTGTCAATCTAAAATTAAGAAGTATTTGATAGGATAGTAAATTAAATTTTTGACCTCATTTGTTTTCGATGAAATATGCTGATGATCAATAAAAAATTCATTATTTCTCCGTAATTTTCGCTTTTTGCAATGATATGTTAATAAGGATGGTGTTTCCTTGAAAGCTCGGTAATGATCGTAGATTGAAAGTCCCTCTATTTTCCTATCTTTTTGAAAAAATTGACTGTTTCCACGATGGAATGAGCAGCCATGCTATCTAAATTTTTTATTGAGCGTCCAATTTTCGCAGGTGTGCTTGCCATTATTGTGATGGCATTAGGAATACTGGCAATTCTGAATTTGCCAGTTGAACGTTATCCTGATATTGCTCCACCGAAAATTACAGTATCGACCAACTATAGTGGTGCTGATGCCAAAACAGTTGAACAAAGTGTAACTCAAGTTTTAGAGCAACAAATCCAAGGGCTTGATCATTTACTGTACTTTAGTTCAACCAGCGATGCAGCTGGTCGTAGCCGTATTACGATTAGTTTTGAAAATGGCACAAATCCCGATACAGCACAGGTTCAAGTACAAAATAAAATTAGTGGTGTGATACGCCGTCTCCCAGATGCGGTACAACGGCAGGGAGTTAATGTCACTAAGTCCTTGGGTGATACCTTTATGGTGATTGGACTGTATGACAGTACAGGGCAAGCAAATAATATTGCGTTGTCTGATTATCTATCTACACATGTCCTTGATAATTTAAATCGGATTGATGGCGTCGGTGAAACAGATATTTTTGGATCGCAGTATGCAATGCGAATTTGGCTAGATCCAAATAAATTGACTCAATATAATTTAATTCCAAATGATGTCGTTACCGCGATTACTACTCAAAATACACAGGTGGCAGCAGGTGCGATCGGCGATTTGCCCGTTGTTCAAGGTCAATACTTGAATGCAAAAGTAACAGCAGGTTCTCGCTTAAAGACCATTCAAGACTTTGAACAAATTATTGTGAAATCAGATGTATCTGGAAGTTTTGTTCAATTAAAAGATATTGCTCGGATTGAATTAGGGGCAGAAAATTATCAATCATTTAATACGATCAATGGTTATCCAGCTGCAGGTCTTGGTATTTCTTTATCTTCTGGTGCCAACGCAATTCAAACATCTAAACTTATTCATCAGACTCTAGATGAACTCTCTAGCAAGCTTCCAACAGGGTATAAGATCGTTTATCCAAGAGATAATACTCCCTTTGTGCAAGAATCTATTAAAGAGGTAATTAAAACACTTGTCGAAGCAATTGGTTTAGTTATTTTAGTCATGTTTCTTTTTCTTCAAAGTTGGCGTGCGACGCTTATTCCAAGTATTACTGTACCGATCGTGATCTTAGGGACTTTTGCTGTACTTGAATTACTTGGATTTAGTATTAATACCTTAACTCTTTTTGCATTGGTGCTTGCGATTGGTTTGTTGGTTGATGATGCAATTGTTGTAGTGGAAAATGTTGAACGGCTTATGCATGAGCAGCATTTGTCACCCAAAGAAGCAGCCGTTGAATCTATGCAAGAAATTAGTGGTGCATTGATTGGAATTACCATGGTGTTAACAGCCGTTTTTATTCCAATGTCATTTTTTGCTGGTTCTATCGGGGTTATCTATCGTCAGTTTTCAATCACTTTGGTTGCTGCGATGGTCTTATCTTTAGTAGTGGCTTTGGTGCTTACACCCGCTTTATGTGCTTTGATTTTAAAGCCAAACCATCAACCTAAGTCATGGGCGATTCAGTTCAATAACGGGATAGACACACTTAAAAATAAGTATTTATCTCTAGTGCAAACCATGCTTCGTTATAAAATCTCTGTATCTGTGATTTTTATTGCATTAATTGCCGTATTTGCTTTGTTGTATAGCAGTCTACAAAGTAGTTTTTTACCAAAAGAAGACCAAGGGATATTAAGTGTTCAATTTAAATTAGTGGATAGTGCGCCACTTTCAAAAAGTCAGGAGGTCGGTGAGGCAATTCGTCAGTATTTTCTTCAGAGTGAAAAAGCAAATGTCAATTTAGTGCTTATTCGTTACGGACGAAATAATTCTGGAACAGGGCAAAATCTTGGACAAGGCTTTGTTTCATTAAATCATTGGGACAACCGTACTGGGAAGAAAAACTCTGCTGAAGCTATTCGAAAGAGAGCACTTAAATATTTTAGCCAATTTCCCGATGCACAGATCAATGTGACGTTGCCTGCTTCGGTAAATGGATTAGGCGCAACAGATGGAATGGATTTATGGATTCAGGATATTAATGGGCAAGGTGAGCAATTCCTCGATCAAAGTTTTAAACAGTTGCAACAGTTGGGACAAAAATATTCAAGTTTTGAAAACTTAGATAAACAATCTACTGATAGTAAAGCTACTTTGAATGTGAAGATTGACCATAAGCAAGCGATGGCAAATGGTTTAAATCTAAATGAAATTAATAGTACTTTGTCGACCGCATGGGGTGGGACATATGTGAATGACTTTATTGACCGTGGTCGAATTAAACAAGTTATTTTACAAGGTGATGCACCATTCCGTTCTAAGCCTGCAGACTTATATAGCTGGTCAGTACGCAATAATCAAAATCAAATGGTTCCTTTTAGTTCATTTTCAACGACATCATGGGGAGGGACACCAAGCATTGTGCAACGCTATATGGGATACAGTGCTTTGCAATTACAAGCTAACGTTGTCAGTGGTCAATCTTCAGGCCAAGCCATGAAAGATATTGAACAGTTGGTGGGCCAACAAGAAGGCTTAGGTTTGCTATGGACTGGGCTTTCTTATCAAGAGCAGCAATCGACTAATCAAGCAATTTGGCTATATTTAATTTCTATTGCATTTATTTTTCTATGTTTAGCCGCGTTGTATGAAAGTCTGCGTATTCCTATGGCTGTGATGACCGCAATTCCTTTAGGGATTGGCGGTAGTATTATTTTTGCCCATATTTTTGCTTTACCAAATGATGTTTACTTTCAGATCGCTTTACTTACAACAATTGGCTTATCCTGTAAAAATGCAATTTTGATTGTTGAATTTGCAGCGATGGCCCAAGCACAAGGAAAAAATGCCATTCAAGCAGCGCTACAAGGTGCAGGGCTGCGTTTGCGTCCTATTCTAATGACGTCTTTTGCATTTGGCGCGGGAGTTATTCCACTGGTTTTTGCATTTGGAGCAGGGGCTGTAAGCCGTCAAGAAATTGGTATCAGTGTTTTAGGTGGTGTGATATTCGGGACAATATTGGTACTGATCTTTATTCCATTTATGTTTGTACTGGTTGCCAGTATGTTCCAGCCTAAACATAAACTGGAAACCACTGAATAAGACAATCTTTAAAATTCAGTGCAAATGAATGATCAGGTCTATGAGTTAAGCTCATAGACCTGAATTATTAATTGCTTCAATGATTTTATTCTGATTGGTAATAATAATTGTACCGACAAAACGAAAAATCTGCTTTATTCTCAAGCATAAACATGGTTTTTAGGTTGAGTGAATGACTGCTCCAACAGAACAAAAAAAATTAACTCAGCAGCAAGCGATCGCTGTTGAACGTGATTTAGCAAAATTTGCCAATACCATGGATAGTTTGGTTCGGATTCCTTTTACCAAACAGGGAGTCGGGGCAGATGCTGCATTGAGTACCATTCCCTTTGCGGGCGATATCGCAGGTTTTATTTTAACACTATATGCTTTTAAAAAAGCCAGAGAAGTGGGCGTACCACAGCATAAATTGAAAGGTGTGGTTAAACTGGCAATTATGGATATGTTGGTGGGTTTTGTACCGATTGTCGGTACCTTATTTGACGTATTTATTCGTCCAAGTCGCAAAACACTGGAAATCGTACATGATCATATCCGTGAGGAATATCAAGTACATAGTGATATTCATGTGGTGCATCCATTCTTGCATGAATCCCTAGAACAAAAGCAGAAAACTTCAGCTTTCTGGCGTAATCCGATCGTAAGTTGGATTTGGTTACGTATCCCAGATTTATTGGGTATTGCCGTACTCATTTTATTGCTTGTTGCAGTTTGGGCAGGTTTGAGTTATCTGTGGCAGTTTTATCAATCTTTCCAAGCACACTAGATTTTAAGCAAAAATAAAGCCTCCATAACGGAGGCTTTATCATTTATCTGATACTGATTATTGAACATTTAATTGCTGTAAAGCGGTAACACGTTGTTCAATGGTTGGGTGCGTTTGGAATAAAGCCGCTAAGCTAAAGCCTTGTTCCTTACCTTCAGCAATTGCAAATGCTTTCATTTCTTTTGGCATTTGATCTGGCATTTCTGACTCTGCCTGTAAACGAAGTAGAGCAGAAATCATTGCTTGTTTGCCAGCTAAACGTGCACCAGCTTCGTCTGCGCGATATTCACGTTGACGAGAGAACCACATTACAATCGCAGAGGCCAAAATACCAAATACGATGTCGAGTACAATCGTAATAGCAAAATAAGCAAGACCAGGTGCTTCACCATCTTCACGACCGAACACATTACGGTCAATAAAGTCACCTGCAATACGTGCAAAGAACATCACAAAGGCGTTCACTACACCTTGAATCAATGCAAGAGTCACCATATCGCCGTTGGCAACGTGACCGATTTCGTGCGCAAGTACAGCACGAAGTTCATCTTTGTTCATACGCTCAAGTAAGCCTGTCGAAACAGAGACTAAAGCATCATTTTTATTCCAACCTGTCGCAAATGCATTGGACTGGTAAGAAGGGAAAATACCAACTTCAGGCATTTTAATACCTGCACGTTGGGAAAGTTGTGCCACTTCTTGTAGTAACCAAGCTTCTGCTTGACTACGAGGAGCATTTGGGTCAATTAATTCAGTTCCAGTGGTTTTTTTCGCCATCCACTTCGACATGAATAAGGAAATTAAAGAACCCACCATACCAAAGACAAAACAGACGACTAAAAGGTTGCCTAGATTCAAGCCACCCGCGCCATGGTAACTACCGACACCGAAGAGTGACAAGATAATGCCAGCTACAACCAGTACCGCGAGGTTGGTCAGCAAGAACAAACCAATCCGCATCATTGAGAAAATCCTCTTATAAATAAAAACTGATCTGATTTATAAATTATAAATCATAACGCTAATATGCAGGGCGAACCCTAAAAATTCAAGCAAAAAATGAGCGTAGATACATTAAGCTAATAAAACAATAGAAGTGTTTTAAGAAGGGGGAAACGACTAATTTATTTAAAAAAAACAAATAAAATCATGATGTGAGAATAAGTGATTTCTTTGTTTAATCACTTACTCGGATTCGTGCAGATGCAGTTGCATTGGCTGTGGTATATGTGCCTGGAGCATCTGTAAAAGTACCATCGGCCAATGTGATAATTTGACGGCTATATTGTTTAGGTGCAGCCACAGCTTCTGAATTTGAAGATGTATAATTTGCCGATTGAGCAATCACTTGAGTATTTGCATTATTAGAACTCGAAGTTGAACTTAGACCTGATGAATAGAGATTTTGAAAACGACTTGTGACACGACGGACATAATCTTGTGTTTCACGAAATGGCGGTATTCCACCATATTTATCAATATTGCCTTCACCAGCGTTATAAGCAGCAATAGCAAGTTGCGTATTGCCATTAAAACGTTTTAACAACCAACTTAGATATCTCGCACCACCAAAAATATTTTGTTGAGGGTCGTAAGCATTACTCACATTAAAACGCCGTGCAGTGGCAGGCATCAATTGCATTAATCCTTGAGCACCGACAGGGGATCGCGCATTAATATTAAAACCTGACTCAGTATGCATAACGGCTTTAATCAGACCTTCTGAAACACCATGCTGTTGCGCTGCTTGACGGATCATTTGATCAAAAGCATTTTTATTACGACTATAACTTGGTAGAACAGAGGCTTCACTTGCGCCCCAGTTACTATAGCTGTGAATATTGCTATCAGGATAATAGGTCGCTTTAATCACTTTTAGGTGATTGTATTCAGCTTTCTTTTTATTGGTAAGCAAAGTTGTACCATTATCATCTTTAAATTGATAAATGGTTTGACCAGCATAACTAGATACTGTCGTATTTAAAAAACCGATTGTCCCCAAAAAAAGAACGAAAATATATTTTGTTTTGTCCATCATTATAATATTCACAAAAGATGAGCATGGAGTTGTTCACAGTAGTGTAACAAAAAAAAGCATAAAAAAAACTTTAGCTACAATTTTTTTATTTCCGCTGTCTTACAAAAAGCAAGTCGATTTGTGCGAATGTTCAGCAAAAAAAATTAAATTATTTTTTTTAAAATCTAAGTCTTGACATATTTAAAGCATTGTTTTTGTTAACTAAAAATCATTGATTAAAAAATGATCAATTTGATTGTAAGCCTTGTTCTCACATAAAAATACTTTGTCAATAGCGAAGAAATCCACAATTTTATCCACAGCTTTTGTGGAAAACTGTGGAAAAGTTTGAAATATAAGCAATCCAGACCGTTTTGACATAATTTGGTCAGAATTTTACCAGTATGAAACTGAAATATGACGATTGCACGAAATTGAAAAATTCTTTAGGTGCGCATCTTTTCGGAATCGGATAAAATCTTGCGGTATTTTTGTTTATGAGTAAATCACGTCTATGTACGCGCCAGTGGAGTCCAACCAAGGATTTAATTTTAAGCCTGAGCTTCCGACGAGTTCGGCATATTATCGCCTGTTGAAAAAGCTTCGTCGTCAAGTAGGGCATGCAATTCGTGATTACAACATGATCGAAGATGGCGACAAGGTCATGGTCTGCGTTTCAGGTGGTAAGGACAGCTACACCTTGCTGGATATCCTGTTGCAGTTCAAGCGCATTGCACCAATCAATTTTGATATTGTTGCGGTGAATCTTGATCAAAAACAACCAGGGTTTCCTGAAGATGTTTTACCACGTTATATGGAAGAAAATAACATTCCATATTACATTCTTGAAAAAGACACTTATACGATTACTAAACGCCTAACGCCTGAAGGTAAAACCTACTGTGCGGTATGTTCACGCCTACGCCGTGGTTCGTTATATGGCTTCGCACAAGAAATCGGTGCAACCAAAGTTGCATTAGGTCATCATCGCGATGACATTATGGCGACTTTCTTTTTAAATTTATTCCATGGCGGTAGCTTAAAGGCAATGCCACCAAAACTTCTTTCTTCAGATAAAAAGAATATCTTGATTCGTCCTTTGGCTTATGTCGAAGAAAAAGACATTATTAAATATGCTGATCTACGAAAGTTCCCAATCATTCCATGTAACTTATGTGGTTCACAAGAAAACTTACAACGTGCAATTATTAATGACATGCTACGTGAATGGGATAAACAACATCCAAAACGTTTACATAGCATCTTTGGTGCCTTACAGAATGTATCGCCTTCACAATTGGCTGACCGTGAATTGTTTGACTTCGAAGCCTTAGATGGGCAACGTGAATTTGATATGAAAGACCCTGAAGAGATGAAAAATCGTCTTGATGTAGTGAACTTGAGTTTCGCTGCTGAATAAAATGTAAAACTTTTTGAAAAGGCACTTATTTAAGTGTCTTTTTTTTATAAAAAAGAGCTAAAAAGTGAATTCTTCGTACAAAAAGCCATAGCCTAAAATAAAAATTACGTGCTATAACAGGGCACAAGCAAATTGCTTCATTTAATGTTGTCTGGATAGATGACACAAGAAATTGAACAAATATATTTGAGGAATAATCATGGCTGCATTTTTAACTGATGATTGGTTTGCAACTGTTGAAAAACTTACTGCTGAAGCGGGTGATTTAAATTTACCACCAGCACTTGCGAATTTAGCGATTAACTTAGTTGTAACAGATGCGGCTGGTAATACCGAATTGGCCTTAGATGCTGGTAAAATCCAAAAAGGTTTGTCTGCAAATGCTAAAACAACTTTAAATATGGATGCTGAAACATTACGTAAAGTATTTTTAGAGTTTGATATGGCTGCTGCGATGCAAGCGTTTATGACTGGTAAAATCAAAGTACAAGGCGATATGTCTCAACTTATGGCTTTACAAACGGCGAAGCCAAGCCAAGAACAAAAAGATTTATTCAAGAAAGTACTTGAGCAAACTGCTTAAGTCCTTTTCTCATAAAAAAGCTTACCGAGAGGTAAGCTTTTTTATTTTCAACTTAGACATCAATACGACTGTTGGTCTTTAAATGTTCTAAGTAAGTTCGAATACGTGTCACGTATTGAACTGCTTGTTTATATCGACCATTTCGCGCTTGGTTACGCTGTAAATAATCATATAAATTTACCCATTGATTTGGGTTTTTTCCTTGGGTTTTGATTCGGTTTTGAATCTGATTGACTGCACCTGGTCCCATGTTATAGGCGACCAAAGCATACCAATTACGGTCTGGATAAGGGACATTCGAAAATTGATCTAGCATTAGATCAAAATATTTTGCACCACCTTGAATACTTTGTATCGGATCAGATCGGTTGCTCACACCCATTGCTTGAGCGGTGCTATTGGTCAACATCATCAAACCGCGTACACCAGTGGGAGAAACCGAGGTGGGTTTAAGATAAGACTCTTGATAGCCAATAGCAGCGAGCAAATGCCAATCTAAATTATACTTAGACGCACTTTGTTTAAAGCTTGCTTTATAAATTGGCAAACGCTGGTTCAGGTCTTTTTGAATCGTAGACCATGCTTCAGGTTTAACCACATTGCGATTATAAAAGGAAGCTAGTTGTTGGGTTGTACCAAGCTGTTTGCTTTGACAAACAAATCCACTTGCAGTGAGCGTTAACGGATCATCAGCTTGCTTAAGTACCCAATTGAGTTGAGGATTTAATCCATTTTTACTTAAAGTAGCTTGATCACCACAACTTGCAGAAAAAGAGACAAGTTGTTTACTTTCAATGGCTGCTAAATTTGCAGTTGTCATAGCAAGATTAGCTTTACCTTGAGCAATCCATTTTAACGCAGTTGCATTATCAGGAACCGTTTTAAAATCGAGTTTGACATTTAAACTCTGTGCATAATTTCGTGCTAAATCATAGCCAAAACCATGCAAAAATTGCCCGTCTTTAAAGACAGTTGTTGGGTTTTCAACAGCAACTACCGTTAATGTATTGGTGGTTACAACCGTGTTGTATTGATGTGATTTTTCTGCGTTCAAACTATTAAAGGGAAGGATTGCAATTCCTAATACCATCGTTTGAAATGAAAGTTTAGAAGATAAAGAGTTAAGGCCAGGCCTAGACCCAGAACTTGAATTACTGTGCATGTTGTCTCCGCTACAGGTAATTTATGCCCTAAAAATTGAGGCGAAACTTCACCACAACTTCTAAAAGTTGATAAATTAAATCGGGGTGGGCAAGTCATGAACGTCATTCAAAATGACATTGGGTTAATGGAAAAATGATGAAAATGTTTCACATCATTTACAAGGTGTATAAAAAGTAAACAAAAAACTAACTTAGGGGCGCATCTTAAGCGTCAAAAAGGAGCTTGTCAAATTTTGATCAGTAAAAATATGAGAAATACATCACAAACATATGATTTGAAAAAGAATAAAATTTATACACTTTAGTCGTGTTGAAATAAGGAATACAATGCAAAAACTTGTAAATGGATTGTTGTTGTAGCGTTTTTAAATATGAAATCGAACTTGATCACACGTAATGGACATGACTTGCTGGTTGCTGAATTAAAAAAACTATGGCATGACGAACGTCCAGAAATCACCAAAAAGGTAAACTGGGCCGCAAGTTTGGGAGATCGGTCAGAAAATGCAGATTATCAATATAATAAACAATTACTTAGAAAAATAGATCGTCGTGTTCGCTATCTGGGTAAGCGTTTAGAGGAATTGAAAATCGTTGACTTTGTGCCTGAGCAGGAGGGAAAAGTCTATTTTGGAGCTTGGGTAGAGATTGAAAATGATGACGGGGAGCAAAAGAAATTACGGATTGTGGGGATAGATGAAATTTATGATCATCATCCCCAGCATATTTCGATTGAGTCTCCAATGGCACGTGCATTATTGAGCAAAGAGGTGGATGATGAGGTGGAAGTCATTACTCCATTAGGAAAAAAAGTGTGGTATATCAACTCAATTTGCTATGAAAAATCTAAAAATGCTTAAATTTTTACTGTTTTGATTTTATTTTGAGCATTTGATTGATTATTTTGAATAAAAGATTTGCCAATTCTAATTTTTATTTATATGATAGCCGCCATTGGAAGCGTGGCAGAGCGGTTTAATGCACCGGTCTTGAAAACCGACGAGGGTGTGAGTCCTCCGTGAGTTCGAATCTCACCGCTTCCGCCAAATATTTAAATAAGCCCTTGTTGTTACAAGGGCTTTTTTTTATCTATGTGTTTACCCCTCAACCTACCCCTCATCAAACTTTGGATTTAATTACATTTGATGTCTTATTACTTAATATGATCATTACTGATCAGAGAACTTTCTTGAGTTTGATAAATTCAGTTTGATTTAAGCTAATTCAGTTAACTTAAAAATACGCTAAAGCCGTACAAGTATAGTTACACCTTTCGCCACATTTCCAGATGTGGCTTTTTTTAATCTGGTTAACTTTAATGATCCAATACTGTAAATATTCTGTTCCGTTTACGATGGTTTGTTTAAGTCAAAAAATTTTGATCTCTGAGTAGCCTAAGCAAGGTTACATCCTAAAAAGACTGCTCTCGTATAAAACGAATTATATAAAATTGTAGATCAATCACTTATGTTTTAAGGGAGATTAAATTTCTCCCTTATTTAGATCATTTTCTTATACTACTTCATCTTAAAAAATCACAAATTTTTCATCTATAACATCTTAATATCATCCAAATATTTAAATTGTGATAACAGATGATTGATCGTCATCTATTGCATGAATTTTTGAGTTTAATTCTAAAAAATAAGGATGATTTTGTGATTCAGACAGCTCAATATCTCGATGGTGATATATCTAGAATTATTGAAATGGCTTGGGAAGACAGAACCCCATTTGAAGCGATCTCTCGTGAATATGGTTTGAATGAATCAGCTGTAATCCGACTTATGCGGCTTCATTTACAAACCAATAGCTTTAAGCTTTGGCGGAAGAGAGTAAGTGGACGTAAGACAAAACATTTGCAATTGCGTTCGCCTGAAGTGTCTCGTGGTTACTGCTCACGCCAATACAAGCATCATTGAATAAGATCAGTGACAAATTAGAAGCTTTCATTCATAACCAATTCTACAGTATAGATTTTATTTATATAGATCAATTGAATATCACTAAGGTAAAGTAATGTCTAATTTATCAATTGCTTATATTTTTCAACAACAGCAGCTTTTAGTGGATCAAGATTTCCAACTTCCTCAAGTCGAAAGATTGCATAACGATCTGGCGTTATCAAGTGATTATAAAGTGATTGCTCGAGATTTATGTGAAAATGAAACCATTCCTGAAGGATTCGATTTTGTACCGATTCGTCAATTAGTACAGTTTTGGAATAAGACGCAATTTGAGCAAGCAAGTCGAGCTGTTCAATTACTTGAATGGCGACGTAATCATCAGTTTTGTGGTCGATGCGGAACTAAAACTATCCAGAGCATTGAGCAGTTTGCGATGGTTTGCTCAAGTTGTGGCTATACACAATATCCAAAAGTGAATCCATGTGTCATTACGATTATTACACGTGGTGATGATGAAATACTACTCGCAAAAAATGCACGAAATAAAACGAAAATGTATAGTTTGATCGCGGGTTTTGTTGAGGTAGGGGAAACATTAGAAGATGCCGTTCGACGTGAGACACTTGAGGAAGTAGGCCTACATATTAAAAATATAAAATATTTGGCAAGTCAGCCTTGGCCATTTCCAAGTAATTTGATGGTTGCATTTAAAGCAGATTATCACGCGGGTGAAATTGAATTACAGCAAGATGAGCTTAGTGATGCTCAATTTTTTAAATTTGATCAACTTCCAGAAATCCCATTTAAAGGCAGTATTGCCTATGCCATGATCATGCATATCATTCATGGTACAGCAGTCGCTGATGATACGAGTGAATGGTTATAATCTTGTATTGATTCACTTAATAGCATTATTTGGGCGGATTAAGCCAATTTTATAATTCAGATATCCGAGTATTTTATGCTGAATTTTTCATAAAATACTTTGAGATTAAACATGGAAATAATTAGAGTTGTATTTACTCATGAATTTATGATGAATGAAATTGAGAATGATTGCTTTTATTTGGTGTTAAATGATATTTATTTTTAGTTTTTGATATTTAAACTATTTTTTAAAAATTAATTTAAATTTAAGATCACTTTTATAATGTAATAGAATGTTTTTATATATTTTGAAATATGAATTTTAATGTCGGGGTGGTATGAAAAATAAATATCCTTTTCCTGTAATGACAGTGCATTGGTTAACGTTTCTTCTTGTCGTACTTGCTTATATCACTGGCGGAGATCCAACAGTGCATCTAAAAAGTGGGGAACTGCATGTTTTTGCTGGAGTCTCAGTATTTCTGTTATTTTTCATCAGAATTATAATGATTTCTATTTATAAAAAAGATCTCCCACACAATAAGCCGATGAGTAAATATCAGAAAACATTATTTTTAATGGTGAAACATACACTTTATTCATTGTTATTTTTAATTCCTGTATTTGGTTGGTTTACTTTATCTGGATTAACCGAAAGTTATCAGTTATTTGGAATGAATTTACCTTTAATAAGTAATTCATGGAACGTAGAAATAATTGGTGAAACGCATGAGTTTCTTGGAAATTTTTTCATGGTGCTTATAGGTTTACATGCATTAGCTGCCTTAATTCATCATTATGTATTTAAAGATAATGTTCTGAAAAGCATGCTTTATTTTAAAAAATGAACCAAGAGCTTAAAAGATTATGATTGAATCAAATATTGATCTTGAGTCGAGAGCAAAAGCTGCTTCCAAATCAACGTGGATAAGTGTTGTTGTTAATTTCTTTTTGTCGATTGGACAGATATTGATTGGTATTTTTTCAAAATCACAAGGTCTAGTTGCAGATGGTATTCATACTTTAAGTGATTTAGTTGCGGATTTTATTGTATTGGTGGCGAACCGTCATAGCCAAAAAGCACCTGACGATGCACATCCATATGGTTATCTTCGTTTTGAAAATGCAGCATCTTTTATACTTGGTCTGATCTTATTCATTGTTGGTGTTGGTATGTTATGGACGGCAACGCATAAGATCCTTCATCCCGAACAAATTCCCAAAGTTCACAGTATGGCGCTTTGGGTTGCAATAACAGCCTTGATCTGTAAAGAACTTTTGTTCCGCTATATGCTTGCTATTGCCAAAAAAGTAAAATCAAGTTTATTGATTGCAAATGCTTGGCATGCACGTTCAGATGCAGCATCTTCTTTTGTTGTTGCCTTAGGGATTTTAGGTAATCTCGCAGGATATCCAATTCTTGACCCAATCGCAGCCTTAATTGTCGGTTTAATGATTGCCAAAATGGGGTTTGAGTTTAGCTGGACGGGTTTACATGATTTGATGGACAAGTCAGCGAACGAAGATGAAATAGCTGCGATCAAAGCAACTTTGTTGAAGAAAGATGGGATACTAGGTCTGCATCAACTGAGAACACGTAAAATGGGTGACATGATTATTGTCGATGTTCATTTGGAAGTCAGTGGCGAACAAAGTGTCAAAGAAGGACATAGAATTGCAGTAGAGGCGAGAAATGAAGTCCTTAAAAATCATAATGTCATTGATGTGGTCACTCATATTGATCCAATATAGTGAGGCATTGAAAATGCAAAGGCATCTAGAATAAATTATATTCAAGATGCCTAGATTTGGATGATTTATTTAAGATATTCAATCAGTTTATCAGCTTCAATTTCCCCTTGAACGCGTAAACTTTTTAATTCATTACCATTATTGTCGATAAAAATGAGTGCAGGTGGGCCATACAAATGAATGGCTTGTAGCCATTCTTTTTGTACTTGACTACTTTCGCTCATATCAAAACGAATTCTTTTATATTTCGAAAATGCTTCAATCACACGGCTATCGCGAAACGTTGAACGTTCCATGACTTGGCAAGCAGCGCACCAATCGGCAGATACATCGATTACAACAGTCTGTTTATTTTGTTTGGCTTGATCTAATAAGGCTTGTAAAGCTTGCGGTTGGCTCACTGTTTCAAAGATGACATTCGCTGGTTTAGTGGTATCGGGTGATACTGCCGTATGGCTTAAAGCAGCAAGTGGGTGTAATGGATCATCTTGGCCTGTTGCAGCACCGATCCATAAAAATAGCGCTAATACGCTAAGCCCAAGACCAAATGCTTTGACTAAGCGATCTTTATGGTTTTTTGCTTGTTCAAAAGCACCTAACCAAACCCCATAGCCTCCAAGTAAGGCACCCCACATCCATAGCGTTACACTTCCTGTCCAAACGCGAGATAGTAACCAAATTGCGACAGCGATTAATCCAACACCAAAAATACTCTTGATTTGCTCCATCCAGCTTCCAGAGCGTGGCAATAATTTAGCACTTGTGGTACCTAGGACAATTAATGGAATTCCCATACCTAGTCCTAAACTAAATAATGCCATTCCACCAAGTAAAGCATCACTAGTAGCACTGATATAGACCAATACACCCGCTAAAGGCGCAGAAACACAGGGCGAAACAACAAGTGCTGAAAGTGCGCCCATCAGTGCAACCGAACCAATGCGTCCACCTTTTTGTTGTTGAGAGAATCGATCTAATTTGTTTTGAACAAAATGCGGGAGTTGTAGGGTGTATACACCAAACATGCCGAAAGCCAAAACAATAAATAAAATAGCAAAGCTGATAAGTACCGCTGGTGATTGTAGCCATAATTGAAGATTTGCTTTCGCACCGAAATACCCCATGAGTGTTCCCATGATGGCATAACACACCGCCATGCCCAGTACATAAGCAAGGGACAGCTTAAAACCTCTCCATCCTGTTAATCGCTCACTTTTTTCACCCGCAATCAAACCTGAAAGAATCGGCATCATGGGAAATACACAAGGTGTAAATGCAAGACCTGCACCTAAGACTAAAAGTGTTAATAAAATGAGTGGCACACTCGCATGATTTAAAAATGCAGCAAGACTCGAGGCGTTATTCAGATCGTAATTCTCATCTTTATTTTTTACAGGACTTATGGTTTCTATATGGTTGTCGGGCTTTTTAATACTAGTTGCAGAAACCAATTTTAATCCTTTGGGATGAATGGTGAGTACTTCATCTACAGGTGGAAAGCATAAGCCACTATCAGCACAACCTTGGTAACGCAATTTGATTTGGACTGTTTCTGGTTGGCTACTACCTAAATGGGTAATACCAACTTTCATTGTTGCAGCATCATGAAATACAGCCACACGTCCAAAATTAGGATCTTGTTTCCATACCATATGACCAGCAAGTTCGCTTGTATCTATCGTCACATCTTTTGGTGTGAAGACTTCTACATGAATTCGATCTCGATACAAACTGTAATTGGGTGCAATCGTCCATTTCAAATTTAGTGCAGCTTGATTTTGATCTGGTTGTACTTTTAATGAAAATGCTTGTTCAACAGGCAAAAAGCTATCTTGAGTTGTATCCACAACTTTCGAGAAATCAGGTGTAGCTGCATTCACGATTTGCAGTGATAAAAAACCTAAAATTAAAACAATAAAAATATGCAGTGTAGATCTATAAACATCTTGAATCGGATTGAAGAACGGTCTCATCCAGACATCCCCTAATTTCATTTATACGGACGTACATTTTTTGATGGATGAAGCGTACTGAAGTTAATCACAACTTGCCTTAACACTTGCTTAAGCCATTGTTGGATTGTCTTAAGCAAGTGTTAATGTTTGACCGATTGCATTTCATTAGTCTATGAGCTGAGGAAAATGTGGAGTCCGTCGATGGCTTGGGAAAAACAAACGTTAGCAAAAATAAAATGGCGAATTGCAGTTTTAGCATTACTTAGTTGTGGTGGTGCTTTTAGTGTCAGCACAATTCAGGCAGCAGAACCGTCAGCAGTTTCTGCGAACAATAAAATGTTGCCAGCGAGCGATATTAATTGGTCGAAATATGCAGGGAAAGTGGTTGTAATTGACTTCTGGGCCAGTTGGTGTGGCCCTTGTCGAGAATCTTTTCCTTGGATGAAACAAATGCAAGCCAAGTACCGAAAAGATGGATTGGTTTTCGTAGGAATCAATGTAGACAAAGATCCTGCATTAGCGCTCAAGTTTATTCAGCAATATCAGCCTAATTTTGAAATTAGATTAGACCAACAAGGAAAGTTAGCCAGCCAATTTAAGGTACCAGGAATGCCTTCCACATTCATTCTTGGGCGCGATGGTCAGCCAGCAGCAAAACATCAAGGTTTCTTCAAGGCCAAAGAAGCCGAGTATGAGGCTGAGATTGTGCGCTTACTCTCCAATAAAAATACTTAAGCAGAGGTGAAATTTGAAATTTAGTTTAAAGATATTAACCAGTCTAGGCATCTTATTGCCGAGTCTGTTGTTATCCGCATGTAGTCATATGCCGACAAAGATGCAAACTTTAGGGGTTAAGCCTTGGGAGCGTGATATTTTGGCTCGTCCAGCGATGCAATTAGATGCTGCACCATTAGATGCTGCGTATGATGAACATATTTATTTTAGTAAAGAAGCAGCCAGTGGCGGTCGTGGTTTTGGTGGTGGAGGTTGCGGATGCAATTAACAAAAAAATCAGCACGCCACATTGCGCTTGCTTTGACTCAGGCTTCAACAGTTTTATTAAGTAGTCACGTTGCACATGCTGAAATGACTGCAACTTCTAGCAAAGAAAGTACAACTTCGCCTTTTAGTTTATCTAAAATCGTAGAGCCGGGTTGGAAAGTTGATACTGCGGTGTTGATGTACAAAGAAGCGGATAGTCGTGTTCAAGCCATCGAACCGAGTGTTCGTTTTGAAAAAGACTTTGGCGACCAACATATTTTATCTGGAAAAGTGGTTGTTGATTCACTCACAGGTGCTTCACCGAACGGTGCGACATCAGCCAATGTGCCACAAACTTTTACAGGCCCATCAGGTAATGCTGCGAAACCAACGCCAGCAAACCAATTACCCTTAGATGATGAATTTCATGATACCCGTGTTGCAGTATCCGCAAATTGGCAACAACCAATTGCACCAGATATGAAGCTGAATGTGGGTGGAAATGTCTCAAATGAGTACGATTTCAGATCAATCGGAGCAAATGCGAGCATTGCGAAAGACTTTAATGACAAGAATACCACTGTGTCATTGGGTGGCGCATTTGAGTATGACAGTATTGATGCTGTTGGTGGTGCGCCTGTACCTCTAACTCCACAATTGGATGGACAGAAACAACAAGGCACAAAGAGCAAGAATGTTTCTGATGTTTTACTTGGCTTAACGCAAGTAATTGATCGTCACTCACTGGTACAACTCAACTATTCATTATCGATGAGTAATGGATACCAAAACGACCCATATAAAATTTTGACGCTAGTCGATGCTAACGGCAATTTAATTGCTGATCAGGACTTTGCTGCAGGTAATAATTTCTACTTATTTGAAAATCGTCCAGAGAAAAGAACACGTCATAGCTTCTTTGGTGAATATAAATATGGGTTTGATCGTGGTGATGTTGCCGATGTCTCATATCGTTTTACCACAGATGACTGGGGCGTTAAATCACACACATTTGATGCAAAATATCGTTATGCGGTAAACGAGAAATATTTTGTAGAACCTCATGTTCGTTACTACACCCAAACGGCTGCTGATTTCTATCATAGCTACTTAAAAGTGGGTGATGGTATTGAACTGGATGCTCAAGGTGAACCGATTCCGACCGTACAATATGCATCGGCGGATAGCCGCTTAGGTGCGTTTGATGCAACGACCTACGGTGTTAAATTTGGGATGAATCTTGCAAATGACCGTGAGCTGAGTTTCCGTGTAGAACAATATGATCAGAAAGCCAAAGACCTAAAACCAATTGGTGGGAACTTGGCAGGACAAATTTTGCAACCAGATTTATCGGCAACTTTTGTTCAACTTGGTTATAGTTTTAAATGGTAATAATTTAATCTAAGCTGTTAAAACCTATTACTTTCGAGTGGTAGGTTTCATAATTTATATTGATTTAAACCAAGCCTGAGTATGATGTCTCATAGATTAGAATTAATACAAGAAAATGATGCGCTTCATCAAATTCGCTTTACTGCGATGGCAAGTCCTTGCCAAGTGTTATTAGATCATACTGATTGGACGAGCGCAGCACATATTGCACAAGCTGTTTATGCAGAATGTTTACGCATTGAACAGAAATATAGCCGTTATCGTAATGATAGTTTTTTAGCTGCCTTGCATCGCAATACCGATTGTTGGTTTGATGTGGATGAGGAAACAGCAAAATTATTTGATTTTTCTGAAATTTTATATCAATTGTCCGAAAAAAAATTTGATATTACTTCTGGCGTACTTGGAAAAATTTGGCGTTTTGATGGTTCAGACCAAGTTCCAAGTATTGAGCAAATTAATCAGCTTTTGCCTCATATTGGTTGGGACAAAGTGAAATGGAAAAAATCTCAGAAAAAAATTTACTTACCTCAAGGAATGTCGCTCGATTTTGGTGGAATTGGTAAAGAATACGCAGTAGATCGTTGTGCAGAAATCATTGAGCAATTAAGTCAGCAAGCTTATTTGGTCAATTTTGGTGGGGATCTCAGAGCGAGAGGGCCAAGAAAATCAGGTTTGGCTTGGCGAATCGGTTTAGAAACCCCTGAGCAAAGCAATCAAGCGCAAGCCTATTTTGATTTAAATACAGGGGCTATGGCGACCAGTGGTGATAGTAAAAGATATCTGTTCAAAGATGGTGTTCGTTATAGCCATATTTTAAATCCATTAACTGGGGCTTCTATAAAAGATGCACCGCGTTCAATTACCGTTTATGCTCAAACCTGTATTCAAGCTGGCATGTTAGCGACCTTGGCAATGTTAGAAGGCGCGGGTGCAAAACAGTTCTTAGGAGAACAATCAGAGGGGCAAGCATGGATTATCGACTAAGTGGACAACGTATTTTTTTAGTTGAAGATGATCTTATGCTAGGTGAGTCTTTGTCCGAAATCTTGCAAGCTCAAGGTGCAGAGGTAAATTGGCATAAGAATGCTGAACGGGTTATGAGCTGCTTGCAAACTTCAAGCTATGACTTGATGATTTTGGATATTGGTTTACCTAAAATTTCTGGTTTTGAGTTACTTGCCCAATTACGGGAAATGCAACAAGACTTGCCTGTTCTGATTTTATCGGCACGAGACATGATTCAAGACAGAGTTTTTGGTCTTGATCTTGGTGCAGATGATTATGTTTTAAAACCTTTTGACTTATCTGAATTACTGGCAAGAGTTCGTGTTTTAATTAGACGACGTTGTGGCCGTGCGCAGACCAAAATTAAAATTGGTGAGGTTTGTTTAGATCCAAGTTCACATCAAGTTTTTTATTTAAATCAGAAAATTAGCTTATCGCGTCAAGAATATCGCTTGCTGAAGTTACTGATGGAGCATATTGGACAGGTGATCACCCGTGATCGTTTAGAAACGGCATTATTAGATAAAGATGAATTAGAAAGTAATGCTTTAGAGGTACATATCCATCATTTACGTAAAAAGCTATTTCCTGAGTTTATTCGAACCATTCGCGGTGTTGGATATTTAGTTCAAGTAGAACTGTAATGCAGAAAATATTATCGATAAAACAACAAGTTGTTAGAACAAGTTTATATGCGCTTATTCTCGCATTAGTTTTGAGTAGTATTTTAGGCTATCTTGCGACAAAACATGAAGTAAATGAGTTGTTTGACGCAACTCTAATTGATAATACCAGAATTATTAAGGGTTTAATTGATTCAGAACAGGCACATCAAAATTGGATAGATTTGCAAAAAAGCCTTGATGAAACATTACTTGAACATATATCAGTTCAGGTGATCAACGCTTCAACGGTCATGCCTATGAAAAGAAGATTGCAATTCAGGTCTGGAGTAAAGAGGGCGATTTAGTCCTTCGTTCGGCCAGTGCCCCAAATCATGCTTTAGCACCATTAAAAGAGGGATTAACACAATTTCAAGGTGGGGAATATGATTGGATGGTTTATACCGTTTGGCTGCCTAACAAAAAGAGCTGGCTTGCTGTTGCAGAGCGATTAGATATTCGAAAGGAGCTATCAACCAATATCGAAGCTAGTCTATTACTCAGTTTGATTTTTGCACTTTTTTTAGCCTTATGTTTATTAAAACTTCAACTTAAAAAAGCATTTGCACCGTTAGTGGAATTGGGTGAAAAAATTTCTCAACGCGATTTTAATGATTTAAGTGCGTTACATTTACCTCATTCGCCCGACGAATTGAAACCTGTGATAACGGAGTTAAATGATCTATTTCATCGAGTAGATTCTTCATTAGAAAGAGAAAAACATTTTTTAGCTGATGCAGCGCACGAACTAAGAACGCCACTTACTGTGATTAAATTACAAGTTGAACAAGCATTGATTCAACCTGATGCAAGAGAAATGATTTTACAGCGTTTATCTGAAAGTGTAGAGCGTAATCAGCAAGTGGTCGAACAAATGCTTTTGTTGGCACGTTTAGAAGCGGGGCAAATGTCTGTACATACTACAACTGTTATTTTTTCAGCTTTAATTCGAGAGGCAATTGCTCAACTCATGCCATTGGCATTTAAGAGAAATATTGAATTTCACCTAGATGTTGAAGAGGTGACTATCAATGGAGACTCGGCGCTTTTACTCTCGTTGCTACGTAATTTATTTGATAATGCTCTAAGGCACTCGCCAAATAATGCTGTCATTTCAGTAAAGTTATTTAAGCAAGTTCAAATGATAATTTTTGAAGTGGTTGATGCTGGAACGGGGATTGATCCAAAGTTTCTAGGTGAGGTTACCAATCGGTTTACCCAAGTTGGTGGAAGTGATGTGGGAGCTTCAGGATTAGGATTGGCAATAGTATCTAAAATTGCTCAATTACATGGTATGCGCTTAGTTCTAAATAACCATGAAACAGGTGGCTTAAGCGTGCACTTACAATGGTAGAAAACCGAAATAAACCTGATTTTTACGATGATGTAATAATTTTTATTTCAATAAATTCATTATTTAAAATGTATCATTGAATAAGAAAAAGAAGAGAGTCGATCTCTCTTCTTTGATCAATCTAGACTTTCAACAATACTAATCATGACTTCAGCACAATTTTCACGTGCGAGCCTTGCTTTAGTATATTCTTCAGAATCATAACAAGCTTGTGCAGTTGCCAAATCAGAGAATTCAATAATCACATGACGTTGAAACTGTATACCTTCCATATCGATTGATTTTCCTCCTCTAGCAAGGAATTTAGCACCATATTTTTCAAATGCTAAGGGAGCTAATGCCATATATTCTTTGTACTGTTCCATATCGTGAATGATGACATGTGCAATCCAGTAAGCAGACATTTCCTTATCCTTTTATTTTTAAATTAAAAAAACCATTTTAGTTACAGATTGAGGCATTAAGCATTCAAAATATTTTTTGCAACCGCAGCAGCTTCAGCAATATGTTCAGCCACGGCTTGTTTTGCTTTTTCAGGATCTTGGTGCAGATAAATTGCTTCGCACATATTTTTAATACGTTGGTAGCCAGAAATTTCACGCTTCGTCGATTTCATGGTCATTGCACGAAGACGACTAATCCGACCATTCAAACGTTGTACTACTTCCCAAGCAATATGATGTTTTGCAGTGGTAAAAATAGTTTCGTAAAGTTTTGAAGAGGTAGAAATAATTAAATTAATGTCATCTGCTGTAAAGGCTTGCTCAAGTTCAATCAATAATACTTTCAGCGTTTCTGTTGTTTGAGCAGTTAGGTTTTGGGTGCAATCTGCAACGGCACTTTGTTCGAGTAATAGTCGAATTTCATAAATTTGCGATGCAATTTCCCAATCCAATAATGAAACAATTGGGCCTTTATTTGGCAGAATTTCAACTAAACCTTCTGCTTCTAAATAACGAATGACTTCACGTACAACAGAGCGACTTACCCCTAATTCTTCGCACAAGCTTCTTTCGACTAATCTTTTCCCAGAAGGGAAATAGCCTGTAATGATCGCGTTACGTACTTTATTCAAACAAAGCTCACGTAAAGTCACAGGTGGATTTTCAATTTTAAGATTCATAGATGATTAATCTTTCCTGATTTTAATAAGTCAAAATTTTGTTACATGTTTCTAGCTGAAAATTAGCATACCAAACTCTTGCTTTTTTTTCATTATGTATTATGGTATACCATAATACGAATGCAAAAATAAATTCACTCGCAAGGAAATGCCATGAATCTAATCCGTAAAACAGTTCTTCATGTTGAAACGACTTATGTCGATGGCGATAAAGAAGCAACAAAACCGCTAAAAATGGTGGCTGCTGCTGCTGTGATCAATAACCCATGGGCTGGTCAGGGTTATGTCGAAAACCTAACACCTGAGATTCGCCGTATTGCTCCGATTCTAAGTGAGCATTTAACTCAACTGATTCTTGATGAAGTCGGTTCAGGTGAAGCGGTAGAAGCATTTGGTAAAAGTGCGGTCGTAGGTTTGAATGGTGAGCTAGAGCATGCATCAGCCCTCATTCATACCTTACATTTTGGAAATACATACCGTAATGCGGTTGGGGCTAAGTCTTATCTCGCTTTTAATAATACGCGTGGTCCAGCGAATGCTTCGATTCTTGTTCCAATGATGGATAAAAATGATGAAGGCCGCCGTTCTCATTATTTGACTCTTCAATTTGCAATTCCAGATGCACCTGCTGCCGATGAAATTGTGATTGTAATTGGCGCAGCGACAGGTGGACGTCCACATCATCGTATTGGCGATCGTTATCAAGATTTGGAAGAGTTAGGTCATGATCTCAAAAACCCTGCAGCTGTCAAATAATCGGATTGCTCATTATCTTGAGCAAGGAGAAGGAGAGCCTTTGGTTCTCATCCATGGTGTAGGTATGCAAGCAGCCGCTTGGTATCCACAAATCGAATATTTCTCGAAACATTATCGTGTGATTTCGGTGGATATGCCAGGTCATGGAAAAAGTACAAAACTTGCGAATGGTGCACCTTTAAAAGCATTTGTTGATTGGGCAATCGAATTTATTACAGCATTGAATCTAGGTGCGGTGAATTTGGCAGGTCATTCGATGGGTTCATTGATTACGACAGGCGTAAGCGCAACTCGTCCTGATTTAGTCAAACGAATGGCGGTGTTGAACGGTGTATACAAGCGGACCAGCCAAGCTCGTGATGCTGTCGTGAATCGTGCAGAAGAGTTAAAAACAGGTCATATTGACGTTGAAACACCACTACAACGCTGGTTTGGTAACAGTGAAGCAGAACAAATTGCTGCTGGAAAAGTCAAGTCTTGGTTGGAAAATGTGGACTTGTCTGGATATGCCACAGCATATGCGGCATTTGCATATGGCGATCAAATTTACGCAGATGACTGGAGCAAAATTCAGTGTCCAGCATTGGTTTTAACTGGAACTGATGATCCAAATTCAACAGCAGAAATGGCAGTACAAATGGCAAGCCAAGCGAGAAATGGCACCGCTATTGTGATTGAAAATGAGCGTCATATGGTGAATTTGACTGCACCAGACCAAGTAAATATTGCAATGCAGGCGTGGTTAGAAACCCAAGTCTAAATTGCCACACATTGATGAAGGAATATGACAATGAGTGAAATGGATAGTGTTAATAAAATACGCGAACTACGTGATGCCTTTGGGTCATTTATGACTGGCGTAACCGTCGTAACCACCTGTAAAGATGATGGAACACCATTAGGCTTTACTGCGAACTCTTTTGCTTCGGTGTCTTTGGACCCAGCTTTGCTGCTGGTCAGCATTGCAAAGACATCAAGCAATTATAATAACTTTGCTAATGCTTCACATTTTGCAATTAATATTTTGGCAGAAGAACAAAAGGATGTTTCGAATACTTTTGCTCGCCCAAGTGACGATCGATTTGCAAATTTAGCATGGACAAAGAGCGCATCTCATAACCCTGTCATTGATCAAGTCAGTGCTTGGTTTGATTGTACGACGTATCAAGTTGTAGATGCAGGTGATCATGCGATTTTAATTGGTAAAGTTGAAGATTTTGGTTCAGCAGGCTTTGCTGGTTTAGGGTATTACCGTGGAGCTTATTTCACACCTGCCAAATCATCTACTGATGTGATTTCGAGTATGAAAGTCATGATGATGGCATTGATTGGACATGAAAATCAGATCTTGCTTGAACAGACACAGGATCAAAAGTGGACATTGCCACATTTGATGGTTGAAAAAGACGGTGCAGAAAAAGCACTGGAAAAAATCTTTGCAGCTTATCAGCCAGAAGCCTCACCAAGCTTTATCTATTCTGTCTATGATGATGTGACCACCCAGCAGCAATATATTGCATTTTTATGTAATACCCCGATCGCACATGCAACCAAAGGTCAATTTGTTGATTTAAATGATTTAGAACAACTGACTTTTGTGGATAGCGCTTTAGAAAGTATGTTGATGCGTTATCGTAAAGAAAACCATCTCAAAACCTATGGTGTTTATTACGGTAATCAAATTAGCGGTACGGTTCGTCAAATTGTTAAAGAGGAAGTTTAACTATGCGTTTTTCATTATTTGTACACATGGAACGTGTTTCTGATCAACAAACGCAGAAGCAGCTCTATGATGAGATGATTGAACTTTGCCAGATTGCCGATCAAGGTGGTATGCATGCGATTTGGACAGGTGAACATCATGTAATGAATTTTACGATTGCACCTAATCCATTCATTAACTTAGTTGATATTGCCAATAAAACCCAAAATGTACGTTTGGGCACGGGTACAGTAGTTGCGCCATTTTGGCATCCAATTAAATTGGCAGGTGAAGCTGCTATGACGGATATTATCACCAATGGTCGTTTAGATATTGGCATTGCACGTGGTGCTTACTCGTTTGAATATGAGCGTATGGTGCCTGGTATGGATGCATGGAGTGCAGGTCAGCGTTTACGTGAAATGATCCCCGCGATTAAAAACCTGTGGAAAGGTGATTATGAGCATAATGGTGAGTTTTGGCAGTTCCCGAAAACCACTTCTGCACCTCAACCGTTACAACAACCGTATCCACCGATTTGGGTAGCAGCACGTGATCCAAATAGCCATGAATTTGCGGTGCAAAACGGCTGTAATGTACAAGTCACACCATTACATTTTGGTGATGAAGAAGTTGAAAAACTCATGGGACATTTTAATACCGCCTGTGAAAAGTTTGCTGATATTCCTCGTCCTGAAATTATGTTATTGCGTCATACCTATGTCGCTGATAGTGAGGAAGATGCTCAATTAGCAGCAGATGAAATCAATACATTCTATAACTATTTTGGCGCATGGTTTAAAAATGAGCGTGAAATTACGCAAGGTCTAATCGCGCCATTGAGTGATGAAGAAATTGCAGCTCATCCATTTTATACGCCAGAAGCCATGCGTAAAAATAATGTGATTGGTCAGGCGCAAGAAGTGATTGATCGCTTAAAAGCTTATGAAGCAATGGGTTATAACGAATATTCATTCTGGATTGATACAGGAATGAGCTTTGAGCGTAAAAAAGCATCGTTACAACGTATGATTAATGAAGTGATGCCTGCATTTGCATAGGAGAGAAGACATGACTTCTCAATTCCAGTTGTATATCAATGGTCAATTTGAGGATGGTGCTGCACAATTTGACAGCATCAATCCTGCGACAGGGCAAGTTTGGGCGAAAATGCCTGAAGCACGTACAGATGAAGTCAATCGTGCAGTTGCCGCGGCATCTCAGGCTCTGCAAGATGCAGCTTGGGCTGGTTTAACTGCCTCACAGCGTGGAAAATTGTTATATAAACTTGCTGATTTAATCGAAAAAGCTGCACCGCAACTGGCTCAATATGAAACCAGTGATACAGGCAAGATCATTCGTGAGACGTCGAGCCAAATTGCTTATGTAGCTGAATATTATCGTTACTATGCAGGAATTGCAGACAAGCTCGAAGGTAGCTATTTACCGATTGATAAACCAGATATGCAAGCATGGACCATCCGTGAACCAGTCGGTGTGATCGCTGCAATTGTTCCGTGGAATAGCCAATTATTTTTGTCTGCGGTTAAAGTTGGTCCAGCATTGGCGGCAGGTTGCAGTATTGTTCTGAAAGCCTCTGAAGAGGGACCAGCGCCTTTACTTGCTTTTGCACGTTTGGTGCATGAAGCAGGATTTCCAGCAGGTGTGGTGAATGTCATTACAGGTTTTGGCCCTGAATGTGGTGTCGTTTTATGTAGCCATCCAGACGTGGCTCATGTGGCATTTACTGGTGGTCCAGAAACAGCACGCCATATTGTGCGCAACTCTGCTCAGAACCTTGCCAAAGTCTCATTAGAGTTAGGCGGAAAATCTCCTTTTATTGTATTTGCAGATGCTGATTTACAGAGCGCAGTAAATGCACAAGTCGCAGCGATTTTTGCAGCAACAGGGCAAAGCTGTGTTGCTGGTTCACGGTTGCTGGTTGAAGACTGTATCAAAGATGAATTTGTTCAACGTTTGGTTGAGCGTGTGCAAAGTATCAAGATTGGTTTGCCTGATGATATGGCAACTGAATATGGCCCTCTGTGCACCTTGCGCCAACGTGAAAAAATTGAGCAAGTCGTTGCTCGCTCGATTCAGCAAGGGGCGAAATTATTGGCAGGTGGGAAAACGCTTGAAAGAGCAGGTTATTACTATCCACCCACAATTTTAGACTGTAGTGATGTACCACAAGCCGATTGCGTCATGACCGAGTTATTTGGTCCTGTCTTGTCTGTAGTGAGTTTTAACACTGAAGCAGACGCGATTCAAAAAGCCAACAGTACGCCTTATGGACTCGCAGCTGGTGTATTTACCAATAATTTAAGCCGTGCGCATCGTATGACCAAAGCAATTCGTTCAGGGATTGTTTGGCTGAATACCTATCGTGCTGTTTCTCCACTTGCACCTTTTGGTGGGCATGGTCTATCAGGACATGGTCGTGAAGCTGGCTCAGATGCGGTGTTGGACTATACCACCACTAAAACTGTGTGGTTGCGTACCTCAGATCAACCGATTGATGACCCTTTTGTGATGCGTTAATACATCACAACAGTCATTAGGATTTAAATTTCAGGGATGAAAAGATGACGCAGTTGAATTTCAAAATCACATAAATCTGATCAAGGCATACGTAAGATAATATTCGTTGAGCTTCAAGAGCCTCAACAAGGTTTCCTTTATCTTTTTTTGCCATTTCTTTAACCAAAGTTGATGTGATTCGTCTGTAAAACAAGAGAAATAAAGGTCAGGTCATCTGGATATGGCGCTGATCAGGCAGGTTGTGAAACCTAAGTTTACTCTCACAAATATTTGATATTGAGGAAAATGAAGTCCTCAAAGAGAGATTAAGGATATGAGCCAAAATGAAAATAGTGCTTTCGCCATTGAAAGCAATTCAATTGATTATGTTGATCCATCTCAACGTCACGGAAAAGTACGTGATCTATTCACGCTCTGGTTTTGTACCAATATTGCACCCTTAGCTGTAATTACTGGTGCAATGTCGATGCTAACGTTTAACCTCAGTTTGATCAGTGCGCTAGTGGCAATTTGTTGTGGTCATTTCTTTGGTGCTGCAATTTTAGCTTTAACTTCTGCTCAAGGACCCCAAGTCGGCATTCCCCAAATGATTCAAAGCCGAGCACAGTTTGGGCGTTATGGTGCATTACTAGTCGTATTATTTACGACACTGATTTATCTCGGTTTCTTTATTTCCAACATTATCTTGTCAGGTAAAACCTTACATACCGTCGTTCCCGCAATCCCTGTTCCAACTGCGACGGTGATTGGTGCAATTGCAGCAACCACCATTGGGGTGGTGGGTTATCATTTAATTCATAATTTTAATAAAATTGGGACATGGTTAATGGGTGGCTCATTGCTGATCGGCTTGTTGATTATGTTGCCACAAATTAATGCTGAAGTACTTGCCAAAGGCTCATTTAACCTAAAAGGTTGGTTTGCCATGTTTGGTCTATGTGCAGTTTGGCAAATTAGTTTTTCACCTTATACCTCAGACTATTCACGTTATTTACCGAAGTCGATTGGGATTTTTAAACCATTTATCTTCACTTACTTGGGCGCTTCGCTTGGAACAATCTTTGCGATGGCATTTGGTACAGTTGCGGTGAGTATTGGTTCTGGTACTGATGCGATGGAAGCGGTGAAATCGGGTACAGGTATTTTCGGTTCGATTCTGATGATTTTATTCCTTTGTAATATCATCGGTCACAATGCCATGAATTTATATGGTGCGGTTTTATCGTGTATTACTTCGATCCAAACCTTTGCAGGTCAATGGATGCCAAGTAAGAATGTCCGTATTATTTTGTCGATTATGGTCTTAATTCTCGCTACGTTTACAGCACTTTGGGCATCGAGCAACTTTATTAGCTTCTTCCTGAACGTCATTTTTGCCTTGCTATTTATTTTAGTGCCTTGGGTATCGATTAACCTATTGGATTTCTATGTGATCAATAAGAAATCTTATGATATTCAGTCGATCTTCGCACAAGATGGTGGTATCTACGGCAAATTTAATGGCAAAGCTTTAACTGCATATTTCATCGGAATCGTGGTTCAAATCCCTTTTCTGACCAATGCATTTTTTACAGGCCCATTCGCAAACGTCATTCAGGATGTGGATATTTCTTGGGTAATCGGATTGGTGGTGAGTTTTGTTGTGTACTACGTCTTTAATCTCGAAAAGATTAAATGCAGTAGCCCAGCACTCAATGTAAAAGCGCAACATTAAACATGCTTAGAATGGAATCGATGACATGAAAAAAAGTTATTTACAACTCACATTGGCAACTGCATTAACCAGTATGATTACACCAAGTTATGCAGGAATTAGTTTTGGTGACAGCAATGCCGACTCAGGCAAGTTAACGGTTTCTGGTTATGTACGTGCCAATTATCAACACAAAGATTACGGTGAACCTGCTTCAGAACATAAGATCCGTTTTGATGCTGCACAACTAAAACTTGATTATGAACGCGGCAAACTATTTGGACATGCTGAATATCGTTGTTATCAATACGATACGCTGTGTGATTTTTCAACCTTGATTGATGCATATGCAGGTTATCATTTAAATGAAACTGATCAGGTTGTGGCAGGAATGCAAGCTATTCCATTTGGATCAGGACGTTTCTGGGGCAATAGTTTGTACGGTAGTATCAATACTACAGCAGGTTTAGAAGATGTTCATAATTTAGGTTTAAACTATCATTTTGAATTGCCAAGTGCGACCAAATTTGATGTCGGTTATTTTGCGGCAGATGCAGGTCACTATGAAGGTACTACCCAAGACTCAGGTCGCTATAGTGCGAACTATGTAAGTTCTGATGACATTACCAAAAGTGATATAGAAGAGAAAAACATGTGGGTCGGACGTATTACCCAAGATATTAATCTGGGTGTAAAAGGTTTAACTACACAGGTCGGTGCTTCATATTGGACTTCAGAGATTGACAATAAAACCACATCTCAAACGGGTCGACGTAATGCGTGGGCATTATTTAGCAAAATCAATTATGGCAATCTAGGTCTGACCTTAACAGGTGGTAAAAATGATGTCACTAATAAAGACATTGTTGATGCAACTTCATCTTTGATGGGTTCATATGACGGTGAATATTATGTTGCAAACAAAGCGACTTACTATACAGCTGATCTTGGCTACACTTTTAAAGATGTTAAGCAAATTGGCAATATCACGCCGTATTTTATGCACAGTCGATACAATAAGGATTTGGCTGGTTCTCAAGATTCAATCCGTAATATCCTTGGTGTTTCAATCGACCATAAACAGATTTCTTTGGTTGCAGAATACATTATGAGTCAAAATGATCCCTTCATTGGTGGTACTGAAAAATCACTGGCGCATGGGGATGATGGTAAATGGAATAAGTTACTTAACCTAACGTTATTCTATTACTTCTAAAATCAGCTATAACATTCGGGCAACCGAAAATTTTTTTCAAGATTTATTTGGTATGCCATAATACAGGTTTAGTTAATACCAGAACATTGATACTGTTTTGTAAAATGTTCTGTGTATTAATGCCGAAGTCTAAATAGGATAATCAGTATGCAACTTAATCAATTGCCATTATTTCATCAACAAGCTTTTGTTGCTGGACAATGGTGTGATGCCGATAATCAACAAACTTCTGATATTTATAACCCTGCAACACAAGAAGTGATTGGTACTGTACCGAATATGGGCAAGGCAGAAGCCGAACGCGCAATTCAAGCAGCAGTTGCAGGTTGGGCTGTATGGAAAAATAAAACAGCCAAAGATCGCTCAACAATTTTAAAAAAATGGTTCGATTTGATGGTTGAAAATGCAGATCAACTTGCATTTATTTTGACTAGCGAACAAGGAAAACCTTTAGCAGAAGCGAGAGGTGAAATTTTATATGCTGCTAGCTTTGTTGAATGGTTTGCTGAAGAAGCAAAACGTGTTTATGGTGATATTGTTCCCAGTCCTTATCCAGATGCACGGATTATCGTGAGCAAGCAACCGATTGGTGTTGTTGCAGCAATCACGCCGTGGAATTTCCCTGCGGCAATGATTACTCGTAAAGTTGCACCTGCTTTGGCTGCGGGTTGTCCTTGTATCGTTAAACCAGCGCCAGAAACCCCATTTACGGCATTGGCTTTGGTCGATTTAGCGATTCAAGCGGGTGTACCTGCTGAGATTTTCAGTGTCATTACAGGGGATGCAGTCACGATTGGGGATGCAATCTTTGAAAGTGATGATGTACGGAAATTTACCTTCACAGGTTCAACACCCGTTGGAAAATTATTGTATCAACGCTCAGCGCAAACGCTGAAAAAAGTTTCATTAGAATTGGGCGGTAATGCACCTTTTATTGTCTTTGATGATGCAGATTTGGATGCTGCAATCGAAGGGGCATTAATTGCTAAATATCGCAATGCAGGACAAACCTGTGTTTGTGTGAATCGCTTTCTTGTTCAAGAAGGAATTTACGAAAAATTCATTGCTGCATTAAGTGAAAAGGTCAATGCTTTTGCAATCGGCAATGGTTTGGATGTTGGGAGTGAAATTGGTCCATTAATTAATGCCAATGCAGTGAAAAAGGTTGAAGCTCACGTCGCTGATGCCTTAGCTAAAGCAGGTCGTTTGATAGCTGGTGGTAAACGTCATAGTGCAGGTGAGTTATTCTATGAACCTACCATTATTGCTGATGTCACCGCTGAGATGGATGTGGCGACTCAAGAAACATTTGGTCCATTGGCTGCTGTATTCAAGTTTGAAACTGAACAACAAGCCATTGAAATGGCAAATGCGACGGAATTTGGCTTAGCGGCGTATTGTTATACCAAAGATTTAGGACGCGCTTGGCGGATGAGTGAGCAGCTTGAATACGGTATGGTTGGAATCAACAAGGGCTTAATTTCCAATGAAGTGGCACCATTTGGTGGAATCAAACAGTCGGGCTTAGGTCGTGAAGGTTCGAAATACGGGATCGAAGATTATCTTGAAATCAAATACACCTTATTTGGGGGATTGAATGCATGAGTAATGAAAAATTTGAAAAAGGCTTAGCCATTCGTAAACAAGTGTTGGGTGAAGCTTATGTCAATAATTCGATCAACAATGCTGATGATTTTAACTTACCTTTACAAGAGTTGGTCACAGAGTATTGCTGGGGGGCAGTTTGGGGGCGAGAGGAACTGAGCAAGCCTGAGCGAAGCTTAATCAATCTTGCCATGATTTCTGCACTGAATCGTCCACATGAGTTGAAGCTTCATGTCAAAGGTGCTTTGCGTAATGGTGTACCTCAGGAAAAAATTCGTGAGGTGCTGCTACAAGTCGCAATTTATTGTGGCGTACCGGCAGCCGTAGATAGTTTTCGAATTGCTAAAGAAGCGATTCAGGAATATGAACAAGAAAATAACTAATTGAACGATTGAGCAAACATTACACAGCATGCTGGTGATGTTTGCTTAAGTGATTTCATTTTGGCTCTTCGCTCTTATAGTGACATACCAATTGTTACGATTGTTACGGTCAGAATGGATATAATTTAAACAGAGTATTTATTTTCTAAATAACCAATCACCTTTTATATACTGAGATATATGCAGCTTTAGGTGTCTATTGGTGTAAATTATGCACTTCGTTTAAGGTGGTTTTAATTCCATCTTGAGCAAAGAAAATTTGATATTTGATAGATCATCGAAAGAGTAAGGTATGCCCGCAAATCCTAGTAAAACCCAAAAACCTTTATATATTCCCTATGCTGGGAACGCTCTTTTAGAACTTCCACTCTTGAATAAAGGTTCAGCTTTTTCAACAGAAGAGCGTGAGCAGTTTAACTTGCATGGACTGATACCTAACAATATCGAAAACATTGAAGAACAAACGCAACGCTCTTATCAGCAGTACTTGTCATTTGACAATAACTTGAATAAGCATATTTATTTAAGAAATATTCAAGACACAAATGAAACTCTTTTTTATAATTTATTGAGTCAGCATTTAGATGAAATGCTACCCATTATTTATACACCAACCGTCGGCGAGGCTTGCCAGCGTTTTTCTGATATTTATCGTCGTCATCGTGGGATTTTCATCTCATATGCTGAACGTCAATACATCGATCAAATTATTCATAATGTAAATAAGAAAAATGTCAAAGTGATTGTCATTACCGATGGTGAGCGCATCCTTGGTTTAGGTGATCAGGGTATTGGCGGTATGGGAATTCCAATTGGAAAATTATCTCTATATACCGCATGTGGAGGTATTAGTCCCGCTTATACGTTACCGATTACCATAGATGTTGGTACAAATAATCAAGAATTACTCAACGATCCAATTTACATGGGATTGAAGCAACCTCGAATCAGAGGGGAGCAATATTACCAATTTGTCGAACAGATTATTTCTGCTGTGCGTGAACGTTGGCCGAATGTGTTGATACAGTTTGAAGATTTTGCCCAAATTAATGCAATGCCATTATTGACTCAATATCGAGATAAAATTTGCTGCTTTAATGATGACATTCAAGGAACTGCAGCAGTTACAGTTGCTAGTTTAATCGCTGCATCTAGAGCACTTGGTAAACAACTCAAAGATCAAACTATTACTTTTGTTGGTGCTGGTTCAGCAGGATGTGGTATTGCTGAGCATATCATTAGACAAATGATGGATGAAGGTTTGAGCGATCATGAAGCCCGTTCACGTATTTTCATGGTTGATCGCTTCGGTTTAATGACTGATCAACAACCCAATTTACTCGACTTTCAACAAAAACTCGCAACACCTTTGAATGCAATTTCAGAATGGGAATATGCAGGACAAGAAATTGCGCTACTTGATGTCGTAAAAAATGCTAAACCAAGTATTCTGATTGGTGTATCAGGGCAAGCAGGTTTATTTAGTGAAGAAGTGATTAAAACTTTAGCTAAATATTATAAGCATCCGATTGTTTTGCCATTATCTAACCCGACTTCTCAAGTAGAAGCTCAGCCAAAAGATATTATTGAATGGACACAAGGTGCTGCAATCGTTGCGACAGGTAGTCCTTTTGCACCAGTATATTTCCAAGGTAAAACTTATACGATTGCTCAGTGTAATAATTCGTATATTTTTCCAGGAATAGGCTTGGGTGTGATTGCGTGTGGTGCAAATCATATTAGTGATGCAATGTTGATGGCGGCAAGCACAGCATTGGCAGATTGCTCACCGCGTTTAAAAAATCCAGCTGCAGATCTTTTGCCAAATATTAATGACATTCATCAAGTCTCCAAATTCATTGCTTTTAAAGTTGCAAAAGCTGCGATGGCAGATGGATTAGCAGTACCCATGAGCAATGATGTGCTGAAAAATGTGATTGAAGATAATTTTTGGACACCTGAATATCGAAATTATCGCCGAGTTACTTTTTAATTGAGCCAGATCTAGTCTGATTGATGAAATGTAAATGTAATTCAGTAATCTAGAACAGAACAAAACCTGACTGATCTTGAATGATCTTTCAGGTTTTTAGCTTATTATTACTCTCATACAACTATCTGTTATATTTTTTTTATAAAATCTGTATCTACCTTTATCATCTGTATTCATTCAAAGTATAACGAGGTTGATATGAATGGGCTAAATATGAGTTTTTTAAAAAAGAAAAATAATGCGAGTTTTGTGTTTTTTATTATCACACTCTATGCTTTTATCGGTTTTGGGTTAGGCTATATTATTTGGGAATATTTTCTGTAAAATCAGCTTCAAGTCTGATTTATAGCACTGTTTAGCTATTCATTTAATACAGCAAATTTAAGCTTGGGAATCTGTTTCGCTACAATGATCACATCTACTGGATGCGGCTTGGATTATATTCATCCAGCCATTCAAAACAATGAATAATATTCATAGCTCTTCATTAGAATAAATCATTTTATTCATAGATTTTTGTTCTGTACTCTAAAAATAAGCCGTATTTTAAAAATTACATAAATGATGACTTGGGACGATGATCATCACATCTTCATCATTTGAAAGAATAAAGAGTGTTGGAATGAGAAAACTCGATTTTGCAATTATAGATCCGCATATCCATCAATGGGATCCATACCATACTCCACATTCTGCTGCCTTGTTGGTTAAAGCTTTGGGGAATTATCCCCGTGTGATGAATAAAGTTATTCGAGTCGTTAAACCGAAGCCACTTTTAGACACGCTAGGATTAACTAAATATGCGTTGAGTCCTTATCTCCCTCAAAATTATCATGAAGATATGGGACATCATAGGATTGAAAGCGTAGTACATGTCGAAGCAAATTGGCATCATCATAAAGGCTTTGGTGTTGTCGAAGAAACCAAATGGATTCAACAATTAAATTTTAAAGACCAAAATTTAAAGCTAGGTGCAATTATCGCCACTGCTGACCCGCGAGATCGAAAATTTAAACAGATTTTAAAAGCGCATCAAGATGCCAGCCCTCTATTTAGAGGTATTCGTAAAATGGCTTCTTGGCATGAGGATTTTGGTATTTATCGTTGGTGTGATCAAGCACATTTATATCAGTCTAAAAAATTCCTTAAAGGCTTTGAACAACTTGCCAAAATGGATTTATCTTTTGATGCGTGGACTTATTCAACACAAATTTCAGAAATTACAAAATTAGCGAAACAATTTCCTCAAACACCTATAGTCGTTGATCATTTGGCAACACCCGCAGGACTTTTTGGCCCTATTGGCAAAAAAACTGGCCAAACACCATCACAACGTGCCGCCATTTTCCAGCAATGGCAGCATGATTTGGCAGTTCTGGCTGAGCAGAAAAATGTTTATGCCAAGATTTCAGGGCTGATGATGCCCGTGTTAGGACACCGATTTTATCAACAATACCGTACTGCAACCGTCTATGAAATGGTGAATTTATTAACACCATTGATTCAACATGCAATACAGGTATTTGGCTCAGATCGAATTATTTTTGCTTCAAATTTTCCTATGGATAAAGCAAATACAACGCTAAGCGATTTGATCCAAGCTTATATTGAAATGATCACACCTTATGGTGATCAAGCGATGTATTCCATTTTTAGACAAAACGCTGCCAATTTTTATCAATTAAATTAGAGTCATCATATGAAAAGTTTTAATCAAAAGGTTGCTGCAATTACGGGTGCAGGTTCTGGAATCGGTCAACAACTTGCAATTTTACTAGCACAGCAAGGCGCTGATTTAGCTTTGAGCGATGTGAATGATCAAGGTTTAGCCGAAACATTGTCTTTAGTAAAACAGTATCCTGTGAAAGTCACTTTAACCAAACTAGATGTTTCTCATCAGCAAGCTGTACGTGAATGGGCGGAGAATAGTTTCAAAGATCACGGGAAAATCAATTTGATTTTTAACAATGCTGGCGTTGCATTAGCAAGCACCGTAGAAGGTATGAGCTATGAAGAAATGGAATGGATTTTTAATATTAATTTTTGGGGTGTTGTCTACGGCACAAAAGAGTTTTTGCCTTATTTAAAGCAAAGTGGTGAAGGGCATATCATTAATATTTCTAGTTTATTTGGACTCACTGCTCAACCTTCTCAAAGTGCTTATAACGCAACAAAGTTTGCAGTGCGTGGTTTTACCGAATCATTACGTCAAGAATTAAATATGCAAAATAATGGTGTCAGTGCGACTTGTGTGCATCCAGGTGGTATACGAACCAATATCGCTAATAGTGCTCGTATGAGTGACAGTATTCGCTCTTTGGGTATGAACCCTGCAAAGGCTAGTCGATCATTTAATAAAGTTTTGAAAACCCCACCTGAAGAAGCTGCGAAAATCATTTTAGAGGCGGTCAAACAGGACAAAGCTCGAATATTGATTGGCAATGATGCCAAAATTTTAGATTTGATTCAGCGGATTACACCCACTCATTATTCTCAAGCATTGGATTTTTTAACCAAAAAAACTTTGAAAAAAAGTTAAAATATTCTTCAACCTAAGGATGCTCATTTAATTTGTGTGAGCATCCTAGTTAATTCATTTCAAGGTGAATTATCATCTATCATTATGTTTTATATGTAGAAAGTAAAATACTTGTTTCACTATTATAAATACCTGAAATATTTCGAATTCGTTCGAGTGCCTTGTCAAAATTTTCTAAACTGTCGGACTGTAATTCAACCAAAATATCCCATTTCCCGTTTGTAGTATGCAGGCGTTCAACGGCTGATTCTAGGCGTAATTCACGAATAACGGCTTGCGCTTTGGTTCCCTCCACCATGATATTCATCCACGCCCGAATAATATTTTTCTCCACATTAGGGCGAAAGCGTACAGTATATCCCGTGATGATACCCGTCGATTCCATGTATTCAATTCGTTTTTGCACAGTCGCTCTAGAGACTCGTGTTTTTGCAGCCAGATCTGTAATTGAGATCCGAGCATTATCTTTGAGTAAACCTAAGATAATATGATCAATATTGTTCATTTTGATACTTACTATTAGCAAATTGATAAAAATTAATTCATTTTAATCATTATAAAGAATTTTGTGAATCAATTTGATTCTTAATAATAATCAATATACGAAGCCCCAAACATTTTTTTCGAATGAATCAAGAAATCTATGTTGACACGGAACGATGGGGTGAGCGGAAACCTTTGCAGTAAGGGAATCTGTAGATAACAGGGACAATTGATTAATTAAGGAAAAGATGATGTCTTTATCATATGCGGCTCAAAATGGTAGTGCTTGGCAAACCTTTCTCACTCAAGTAGATCGTGTAGCACCTTATTTGGATGCCGACCTCAGCAACTTTATCAACACACTGAAAACACCAAAACGTACGCTAATTGTTGATGTGCCAATCGTGATGGATGATGGCACAATTCGTCATTTTGAAGGCTATCGCGTACAGCACAATCTCTCTCGTGGTCCTGGTAAGGGTGGTATTCGTTATCACCAAGATGTTGAGTTGAATGAGGTCATGGCCTTATCAGCATGGATGACCATTAAAACTGCGGTGCTTAATCTCCCATTTGGCGGAGCAAAAGGTGGTGTTCGTGTCAACCCAAAAGAACTTTCAGCACGTGAATTAGAGCGTTTAACTCGTCGTTTTACTAGTGAAATTAGCCCAATTATCGGCCCACAAATTGATATTCCTGCACCTGATGTTGGTACTAATGCCAATATCATGGGCTGGATGATGGATACTTATTCAAGTATTAAAGGTCACACGGTTACGGGAGTTGTAACTGGAAAACCTGTGCATTTAGGTGGTTCACTCGGCCGTGTTCGTGCAACAGGTCGTGGCGTATTTGTTACAGGTATGCAAGTTGCAGAGCGTATCAAATTACCTATCGAAGGCAGCAAAGTTGCAGTTCAAGGCTTTGGTAACGTAGGTAATGAAGCTGCATATTTGTTTAATCAGGCAGGTGCAAAAATTGTTGCTGTGCAAGATCACACAGGCACAATTTTTAATGCTGAAGGTTTTAAAGTAAAAGCATTACAAAAGCATGTTGCTGAACAGGGTGGCGTGAAAGGTTTTGCTGAAGCGACTGTGATCTCGGATGAAGAATTCTGGGATGTCGATATGGATATTCTGATTCCAGCAGCATTAGAAGGTCAGATTACGGTTGAACGTGCACAAAAACTCAAAGCGAAAATTGTGCTTGAAGGTGCAAACGGACCAACTTATCCAGAAGCAGATGATGTATTCGTTAGCCGTAACATTACTGTAGTTCCTGACGTAATTTGTAACGCAGGTGGTGTAACCGTCAGTTATTTTGAATGGGTTCAAGATATGGCGAGTTATTTCTGGAGCGAAGACGAAATTAATGAACGTCTTGACAAGCTGATGATTCAAGCCATGAGTGATGTGTGGAATACCGCAGCGCAAAAGCAATGTAGCTTGCGTACAGCAGCTTATATTTTAGCGTGTGAACGTATCCTCAAAGCTCGTAAAGAGCGTGGTATTTTCCCGGGATAAACCATCCATAAAGTTAAAGCAAACGGCTCATTGAATATTCAATGAGCCTGCATATCAAAACAGGAAGTGAGTAAATAAAATGAGCGAAGTCGCAATTACACGTAACAATTTTAATGATTGGATGGTGCCTGTTTTTGCTCCAGCAAATTTCATTTTGGTTCGTGGTGTAGGTTCTCGTATTTGGGATCAAAACGATAAAGAATATATCGATTTTGCAGGTGGTATTGCGGTTAATGCTTTAGGTCATGCCCATCCAGTTGCGGTAAATGCTTTAACAGAACAAGCTCAAAAACTTTGGCACATTGGTAATGGTTATACCAACGAACCAGTATTACGCCTTGCCAAACAATTGGTTGAAAATACATTCGCTGACAAAGTATTTTTCTGTAATTCTGGTGCAGAAGCGAACGAAGCAGCATTAAAACTGGCACGTAAAGTTGGTTTACTCAGTGGTAATCCAAATAAAAATCATATTGTTGCATTTAAAAATGCATTCCACGGTCGAACTTTGTTTACCGTAACAGCAGGTGGACAACCTAAATATTCTCAAGATTTTGCACCTTTACCGGGTGGAATCGAGCATACGGCATTTAATGATTTAGATGCTGCTAAAGCTATTATTACTGAAAATACCTGTGCGGTGATCGTAGAACCGATCCAAGGCGAAGGTGGTGTGTTACCCGCTGACATCGAATTTTTGAAAGGCTTACGTGCGTTGTGTGATGAAAAAGGCGCTGTGCTGATTTTTGATGAAGTGCAAACAGGTGTTGGCCGTACAGGTTCACTTTATGCCTACATGAATACTGGCGTAACCCCAGATATTTTAACGACGGCAAAAGCCTTAGGTGGTGGTTTCCCAATCGGCGCAATGATTACTACAGATCATTATGCCAATATGTATGCGGTGGGTGATCACGGTACGACTTATGGTGGTAATCCATTGGCTTGTGCAGTGGCAGGTGCGGTGTTTGAATTCATCAATACACCAGAAGTTTTAGACGGCGTTAAAAAACGTCATCAATATTTCATGGATGCTTTGCATAAAATCAATACTGAATATGGTTTATTCAAAGAAATCCGCGGTCAAGGTCTATTAATTGGTTGCGTTCTAAAAGATGAATATGCAGGCAAAGCAAAAAATATCGTGACCTTAGCGGGTGAAGAAGGCTTGTTGGCGTTGGTTGCAGGTACTGATGTCGTACGTTTTACCCCTTCACTGATTATTCCAATGGAAGATATTGACGAAGGTTTAAATCGTTTTGCTCGTGCCTTAGCACGCCTCTAAATCTTGTTGTGAGCATCTAACCATGATGATTGTTAGACATGCAGCGCATCGGGACTTAGATGATATTTATCGTTTAGCGCAAAGAGCAGGAGAGTCGGGCATTGGCTTGACCTCCTTACCAGAAAACAAAGAAATCTTAGCTGAACGTATTACACGTACGACTCACACTTTAGCAGGCTTAACCGAAAAGTGTGAGGCAAGTTATTTGTTTGTTTTAGAAGATACCAGTATTCACAAAATTGTGGGTGTGAGTGCGATTGAAGTTGCAGTGGGGTTAAAAGAACCATTTTACAACTTCCGTGTAGCAAAACAGGTGCATGCCTCTAAAGCCTTAAATGTGTATAAGACTTTAGATACTCTTTTTTTAAGTAATGATCATACTGGTTGCAGTGAGCTCTGCACTTTGTTCCTTGATCCTGAATACCGCAAAAACCAAAACGGTAAGTTTTTATCCAAAGTACGTTTTTTGTTTATTGCTGCCTTCCGTTCTTTCTTTGAAGAAAGATTGATTGCTGAGATGCGTGGTTTTTCAGATCAAAATGGACATTCGCCATTTTGGGATTCGCTCGGTTATCTATTTTTCAATATGGATTTTGCAGCTGCGGATTATTTAAGTGGTGTAGGACAAAAAGCGTTTATCGCAGAACTCATGCCGAGATTTCCAGTTTACGTTGATTTGCTGACCTCAGAGGCGCGTGCTGTGATTGCTGAAGTACATCCACACACATTGCCTGCGGCGAAAGTGCTGATGTCAGAAGGGCTTAAATATCAGGGTTATGTGGATATTTTTGATGCAGGGCCAACACTGGAAGCCAATACCGCTGAACTACGTGCAGTCAAAGAGAGTCGTTTGCTCAACGTTAAAATCACTGAGCAAGTTGAAACGACAGAAACTCATTTTTTGGTTGCGAATGACCAATACCAAGATTATTGCGTGTTGTTGATCAATAACAAAATCACTGAAAGTGACACTTTGTACATGACAGCAGCACAAGCACAAGCACTGAATATTGCTGAACACGATCAAGTACGCGTTTTAGCATTAGAAAAAATGGAGAAGAACTAATGTCACAAGGTGCATTATTAATTAATGGTGCTTGGATCCAAGGACAAGGAACCGCATTCAGTAAAACCAACCCTGTTAACAATCAGCAAATTTGGGCAGGTCATGAAGCCAGCCAAGCTGATGTTGAGCAGGCATGTCTTGCTGCTCGTCAGGCATTCCCTGCTTGGGCACGTATGCCGTTAGAAGATCGTATCGCAATTATTGAACGTTTTGCGAGTCTACTTGAGCAGAATAAAAATGAATTGGCTCAAGTGATTAGTCAAGAAACCAGTAAACCACTTTGGGAAACATTGACCGAAGTGCAATCGATGGTTGGCAAAGTCGCGATTTCAATTCGTGCTTATGATCAACGTACGGGTTTCAGTGAAACTAGAATGCCAGATGGTATTGCTTCACTACGTCATCGTCCACATGGTGTTTTGGCTGTATTTGGTCCATATAACTTCCCAGGTCATTTGCCAAATGGTCATATTGTTCCTGCATTGATTGCAGGCAATACCGTAGTGTTTAAACCAAGTGAACTTACCCCTTGGACTGCGGAAGAAACGGCAAAGTTATGGCAGCAAGCAGGTTTGCCGTATGGCGTATTGAATATCGTACAAGGTGGGCGTAGTACAGGTGAGGCACTTGCTGCGGCTGAACAAATTGATGGTTTGTTGTTCACAGGTAGTGCGAATACAGGTTATCACTTGCATAAGCAAATGGCAGGCGCGCCTGAAAAAATCCTTGCTTTGGAAATGGGTGGCAATAATGCCCTCATCATTGACGAAGTAACAGATATTGATGCTGTGGTGAATTTAGCGATTCAATCCGCTTTTGTTTCGGCAGGACAACGTTGTACTTGTGCACGCCGAATCATTGTCAAGCAGGGTGTAAATGGTGATGCCTTCATTCAACGTTTTGTGGAAGTCGCGAAGAATCTAGTTGTTGGTGAGTGGAATGCTGAACCACAACCATTTATGGGTGGTGTGATCTCTTCTCGTGCTGCTGAACAAATGTTAGTAGCACAAACTAAACTGATTGCTTTAGGCGCAAAACCATTATTAGAAATGACACGTCCACAAGCAGACAGTTCATTGTTGACCGCAGGTATTTTAGATTTAACACAGGTCGATGGTATTCCTGATGATGAATACTTCGGTCCATTGACGACGATTTATCGCTACAACACTTTTGATGAAGCATTAAGCATCGCCAATAACACTCGATTTGGTTTGGCAGTTGGTTTGGTTTCACCTGACCGAGATTTATTTGATCGTGTGTTGATTGAAGCACGTGCGGGTATTGTGAATTGGAATAAACCATTGACTGGTGCTTCAAGTGCAGCACCGTTTGGTGGAGTAGGTGCTTCTGGTAATCACCGAGCGAGTGCCTTTTATGCAGCAGATTATAGTGCTTGGCCAATGGCATCACTGGAAAGTGATAACGTGACGCTTCCTGCAAAATTATCACCGGGCATTGTGCTCTAAGACGGATCGCATCGGGACACATGGAGAATAAAATGTCTGGTTATGAAATCAATTTTGATGGTTTAGTTGGTCCTACGCATCATTATGCGGGCTTATCATTTGGTAATGTGGCTTCAACTAAAAACCGTAATAATGCATCAAATCCTAAGCTTGCGGCAAAACAAGGCTTGAAGAAAATGAAAGCCCTTGCAGACTTAGGGTTTAAACAAGGCGTGTTTGCACCACAAGAGCGTCCGCATGTACCAACATTGCGTCGTTTAGGCTTTACGGGTAGTGATATTGATGTAATTGCTCAAGCCATGCGTACGGCACCTGCGTTGCTATCATCATTGAGTTCAGCTTCATCAATGTGGACCGCGAACTCGTGTACGGTATCACCATCGGCTGACAGTGCTGACGGGCGGATGCATTTTACTGCTGCAAACCTAAATAATAAGTTCCATCGGTCAATTGAGCATCATACAACGACTCGTATTCTTCAAGCGATGTTCAAGAATGATGTATATTTCGCACATCATGAAGCATTACCAGAAGCTGCTTTATTTGGCGATGAAGGTGCAGCCAATCATAATCGTCTAGGCGGTGCTTATGATCAGGCTGCCGTGCAAGTTTTTGTTTACGGTCAACAACAACTTGGTGGTACGGTTGCACCACAAAAATTCCCTGCACGTCAAACGCGTGAGGCGAGTGAAGCGATTGCGCGTTTACATCGGTTAGATGCAAAGCGTACTGTATTTATTCAGCAAAATCCTTACGTGATTGATCAAGGCGTATTTCATAATGATGTGATCGCCGTGAGTAACCAACAGGTGTTGTTCCATCACCAACATGCATTTTTAAATCAAGCTGCAGCCTTAGATGAAATTCGTCACAAGATGGCCGAAATTGAACAAGAGTTTGTTTCGATTGAAGTGCCTGAAAGTCGAGTGAAGGTTGAAGATGCTGTTTCAACTTATTTATTCAATAGTCAAATTTTAACCCGTGCTGATGGTGGCATGAGCATTGTTGTACCAGAAGAATCTCGTCAGAACTCAGCCGTTTGGAGTTACTTAAATGACATGATTCAAATGAGAACACCAATTGACGACATTAAAGTATTTGATCTGCGTGAAAGTATGCGGAATGGCGGCGGACCTGCATGTTTAAGACTTCGTGTTGCTGTAAACGAAGCTGAGCTGAATGCAGTCAATCCAAACTTGTTCATGAATGATGCTTTGTTCAAAACACTGAATCAGTGGGTGGATCAGCATTACCGTGATGAGTTAACGCAGGATGATTTGGCTGATCCATGTTTATTGATTGAGAGCCGTACTGCGCTAGATGAACTCACTAAGATTTTAAATTTAGGCTCGGTTTATCACTTCCAAAGATAAAACAGCAAAGAACGGCTTTTAAGGATGAAAGTACATGGTTGATCTACTCGCGTTGACTTTAGCGCAACAGGAACCCGAGCAAATGCAGGGTGAAACAGTTGAGTTTACATGGCAATGGCTAGGTGAAGGGTTACTGCAATGTACACCTAAAACAGCGTATAGAAAAACCATGGTGCTTTCTGCTGGAATTCATGGTAATGAAACAGCACCGATTGAACTATTGTCTCGCATCATTAGTGACCTATTTGCTGAGCATTTAAAATTAGCGGTGCGTGTACTCTTTGTTTTAGGTAATCCTAAGGCAATTCGACAAGGTGTTCGTTATCTCGAAAATGATATGAACCGAATGTTTTGTGGTGCATATCAGCAGTTAGCACAAGATGATGAAACGCATCGAGCAGCACAATTAGAACAGTGTACTTCAGAGTTTTTTGAGCAAAGTCAGTTTGAAGCACAGCGCTATCATTATGATATGCACACTGCAATTCGTGCATCATTACTGCCTGTATTTGCATTATTTCCCTATCAAACACAGCCCTATGATGACTTCTTGATCCAAAGCTTAAATGCTGCGGATCTCGATGCTTTGGTCTATCACAATGCGGTTGGAAAAACCTTTACTCATTTTACTGCTGAACGGTTTCAGGCGGCGAGTAGTACCTTGGAGTTAGGCAAAGCTAAGCCTTTTGGTCAAAATGATTTATCTGAATTTGCGAGTACCGATCAGGTTTTACGTGCGGTACTTTCAGAGCAGGCTTTGCCATGTAGACAGAAGCCAAGTATTCGCCAATTTAAGGTGGTGGACTCCGTTCTAAAGCAGAGTGACGATTTCCAATTGCAATTAAGTGCTGATGCACCTAATTTTTCAACCTTTCAGAAAGGTGAGGTGATTGCAACTCAGCAAGCAGACAATTATGTCGTCGATAATCAACAAGTTTGGATTTTATTTCCAAATCCAAATGTGAAGATGGGCTTGAGAGCTGGACTGGTTTTAAAGGAAATTGGGTAGCATACACATACATCGACTTTTAAAAAATGGATGTGATACGGAATAGGCGTAAATGGAGTTTGAATATGTATGTTCAGTAGAAAACAAAAGATCGGAAAAAATATCCATTGGATATTCATTTTTATGAAGTGGAAAGCAAGGACAGGTTGTCATAAAAGATAGTTGGAGTGATCGTGTATGATTAACAATATGGAAGTGGGTAAGCCGCTAAAACGTGCCATGACGAAACGTCATTTGGTGATGATTTCATTAGGTGGTGCAATTGGAACGGGCTTATTTTTAGGCTCAGGTGATGTGATTTCACAGGCAGGTCCCATTGGTGCGATTCTCTCTTACCTGCTTGGTGGTATTATTGCCTACATGGTGATGCTGTGTTTAGGTGAGTTGGCAGTACAGATGCCAGTTTCGGGTTCATTTGGTGAATATGCCAGAACCTATATTGGACCAGGCACGGGCTATATGATCACATGGTTGTATTGGTTGACGTGGACTGCAACATTAGGTACTGAATTTACAGCTGCAGCTTTACTCATGCAGGAGTGGTTTCCTTCCATATCCATGTGGACATGGACCTTATTATTTGCAGCACTGGTCTTTACGCTGAATGTGAGTTCCACTCGGTTATTTGCTGAGTCGGAATTTTGGTTATCTTTGGTTAAAGTTCTCACCATTATCTGTTTTATTGCATTGGGCCTAGCCGCTATTTTTGGCTTGATCTCCTATCATGGTCATGAGTCAGCACCGCTGTTTAGTAAATTGACCGAGCATGGTTGGTTCCCAAATGGTATTTACCCAATTTTTGCCACAATGCTGATCGTTAATTTTGCATTCTCTGGTACAGAACTGATTGGGGTTGCCGCAGGGGAAGCTGAAGAACCTGCGAAAACGGTACCGAAAGCAATTAATGCTGCAATTTGGCGTTTATTGATTTTCTTTGTTGGTACGATTGTGGTGATTTGTGCATTACTGCCTTATGAAATGGCAGGACTCAATGCAGAAGGCGTAAGTAATAGTCCATTTGTAACGGTATTTAATTACATCGGCATTCCATATGCAGAAGATATTATTCGTTTTGTGATTATTACTGCACTTTTATCGGCTGCCAACTCAGGCTTATTTGCTGCTTCTCGAATGATGTGGTCATTGTCAGCGCAGAATCAACTTCCTAAAGTGTTTGCTAAATTGACACGTTCAGGTACGCCAATTATTGCCATTATTGTCACCATGTTTGGTGCAATTCCTGGTTTATTATCTGAACAATTTGCGCCTGAAACCATTTTTAAAAATTTACTGGGTGTTGCTGCTTTTACTATGGTCGTGGTTTGGATCTCAATTTGTGTGAGCCAATTTAACTTCCGTAGACAATGGATTAAGTCTGGTAAAACCGTAAAAGACCTTAAATTTGCTGCACCGTTGTTTCCGTTGACACCAATTTTAGGTGGGGCCTTCTGTGTCATTACTTGTATTAGTATGGTGGCAGATCCTTCAATGCAAGTTGGTTTTGTCTGCTGTGTTCTATTTATCATCGCCTGCTATGCAAGCTACTATATGTTTTATAAAAACAAAGCTTAACTGTATAAGCTAATCCTTCATAAAAGACGAATCTATACTCAGAATCTTTGAGTTGAGATTCGTCTTTTTTACTTTAGAAAATGACGATTTGGCTGTTTATAAAATGTAAAGAACTTCAAATAGAGATGACAAAAAAGAGCAAGTGCCGTAGTACTTGCTCTTTTCATTTGATTTAGGATATTTGCTTATAGGTAAATATCGCTAGTCATGTTTTAGAAGAATCCAGCAGGTTTAGTTGAGTAGCTGACTAAAAGATTCTTGGTTTGTTGATAGTGATCTAACATCATTCTGTGGTTTTCACGACCAACGCCTGATTTTTTATAACCACCAAAAGCAGCATGAGCAGGATAGATGTGGTAACAGTTTGTCCAAACACGTCCTGCTTCAACTGCTCGACCAGCGCGGTATGAAGTATGTGCAGAACGAGCCCAAACGCCAGCACCTAAACCATAGATGGTGTCATTTGCGATTTTGATGGCTTCATCAAAATCTTTGAACGTTGTTACAGATAGAACTGGTCCAAAAATTTCTTCTTGGAAGATCTGCATCGCGTTGTGTCCTTTGAAGACAGTTGGTTCGATATAGAAACCTTCACCCACTTCTTGTCTAGCACCACCACCCGTAAGAAGTTCAGCACCTTCTTCTCGACCCATGTTAATACAACGTAGGATTTTTTCCTGTTGTTCTTGTGAAGCTTGTGCACCAACCATTGTTTCAGTATCAAGTGGATGTCCAACTTTGATACGTTTCACACGCTCAATGGCTTTTTCTAAGAACTTATCCGCAATACTTTCTTGAACTAATGCGCGAGAGGGACAAGTACAAATCTCGCCTTGATTGAGTGCGAACATTGCAAAGCCTTCAAGTGCTTTATCAAGAAAATCATCTTCTTGATCCATAACATCTTCAAAGAAGATATTTGGAGATTTTCCACCAAGTTCTAAAGTGACTGGAATAATATTCTCAGTTGCATATTGCATGATCAACTGTCCAACTTGGGTTGAACCTGTAAATGCAATTTTGGCAATACGAGGATTAGTGGCAAGTGGACGGCCTACTTCGACACCATAGCCATTCACAACGTTTAATACACCAGCAGGTAGAATATCTTGGATTAATTCTAAAACAAGTAGAATGCTTACAGGTGTTTGTTCTGCTGGTTTTAATACGACACAGTTACCTGCTGCTAGTGCAGGAGCAAGTTTCCATGCAGCCATGAGAATTGGGAAGTTCCATGGAATAATTTGTCCAACGACACCTAAAGGTTCGTGGAAATGGTAAGCAATTGTATCTTCATCGATTTCTGAAATGCCGCCTTCCTGTGCACGGATACAACCAGCAAAATAGCGGAAGTGGTCAATTGCCAATGGAATATCGGCAGCAAGTGTTTCTCGAACAGGCTTACCATTATCCCAAGTTTCTGCAACGGCAAGATATTCTAGATTTTGTTCTAGTCTATCAGCGATTTTAAGTAAAATATTTGAACGTACTGTCGGAGAGCTTTTATTCCACTCAGCTTTGGCTTTGTGTGCTGCATCTAATGCGAGTTCGATATCTTCAGCTGACGAACGCGGTACTTTTGTAAATACTTTGCCATCGACAGGAGAGATATTATCGAAGTATTCTCCTTTAATAGGTGCTACCCATTGACCGCCAATAAAGTTCTCGTATTGAGCTTTGAATTGAACCTTTGAATCAGGTTGATTAGGATCGACATAACGCATATATATATTCCTTTGCTTATAATTGATCTGTTAAGCATCTACAGCTTTGGTATAAGGTACTTTTGTACGCTATTTGATTAGGATATAACTGGGAAGGTTGGAGAAAGGTTGGAAATCGTGGTCATTAGTAAAGGATACACAAATGTTTACAAAACGAGACCTATTACAACAACGAACATCAATTGATCAACTTAAGCGACACAATAGTTTGTCGCCGCAAAGTGCTGAAATGCTAGGACAAAGTATTGCCAGTTCTTGGCAACGCTCAGCATCTTGTGCTATTCCAAAAGAGCGCTTGGCTGCACCTTTATTGGCACAACATAAGAAAGCAAAAACGACTTTAGATTTAGCATTAGAGGTTTGTTCAAATGATCTCAGTCATATTGCGGCACAATCATCTATGGTGATTGCGGTTGGCGATGTGGGGAGTACAATTATTTGGACTGCTTCCAGTACGCAGATGCAAAGCGCCGCTGAAAAGGTACATTTTATTGCAGGCGGTCAATGGGCAGAAGAAGAGGTTGGGACGAATGCCTTAGCGCTGTCTTTAAAGACTCAACAATCTAGTTGCGTGTTTTCAAATGAGCATTATATGGAATCCGTGCATGACTGGGTTTGTTATGCAGCGCCAGTGATTGATCCCTACTCCAAACAAGTGTTAGGTGTCGTGGATTTATCCACAACTTGGAAAAATCACAATACGCTCGGTGTATTGGCTGCTGAGCGTTGTGCATCTATTATTCAAACCGCTCTGATTGAACAGCAACGTCAGCGTTTATATATCCGTGCTTTTACTTCACCGCAAGTGATGTTTAATAATAAATCTTTGGTTTTAACGCCGCGTCAAATTGAAATTTTGGCAATTTTAGCGCTCTGTCCGAATGGTTTAAATTTAGAAAATTTACATCAAGCGCTTTATGGTGAGCGTAAAGTCAGTGTTGGAACGTTAAAGGCTGAGATGTCACAGTTACGTGATATTTTGGGCGGAATGCTAGGCTCAAGACCTTATCGCTTACTTGCAAATGTAGAAGCTGATTTTTTATATGTGGAACAGGCACTTGATTCGGGTTATATCGCCTCAGCATTACAATTGTATAAGGGTATCTTCTTATCAAAAACAGAAAGTCCTTTCCTATGCGCATGGCGAGATTGTCTTGAATCACGTCTCAGCGATATGATTTTTAAAACCAAAGAAATCGATGTATTACTGAAACATGTAGCTCATTTTCCTGAAGCAATTGATGCCGTTGAAAGATTAATTGAATTGTTACCTTTAGATCATCCTGCTCATCAATCGCTGAGCAAATTCAGAGATATGTCATAACTATAGCGGATCTAAAAAATAAAATTTTGTTTTATATTCAATAACAATGGGTGATATCTTTTGGGATATCATTTAGCTGGCATTAGAAAAATTTGTCTAAAGGCATATCATTTAATCAAATTGAAAAACAATATGATTAGCTTAATTTAGTTCATAACCTTTAAACAATATAGCAGCGTTTGACCTTATCAAAGACAGGGTTAATTTAGAAAAAATGATTCACAAGTTCGCTGAAATTTGATTCGATTATGGATATTGAGAAGCTGAATGAAATAAAAAAAGGGAATACCTTTTGAGGGGTATTCCTAAAATTAAGTAAGCTAACGGTCGGAGAGATTCAGCTTACTTCTCGGGAAAAGTGTGGATTACAATGCTGCTTTAAAAATCTCAACAACTTGGGCATGCGTTGCTTTGCGAGGGTTAGTCAGCATACAGGCATCTTTTTGAGCATTTTCAGCCATGATTGCAAGATCTTCAGTTTTCACACCAAGTTCAGTTAAACCAGATGGGATACCGATTGAAGATGATAATTCCCGAATGGCGTCAATGGCTGCAAAAGCCGCTTCAGTTTCTGTAAGCCCTTCAGTATTTACACCCATAAGTTCAGCAATTTTTGCATAACGGTCTTGGCAAGAAATTAGATTGAACTCACATACATGAGGGAGCAATACCGCATTACATACACCATGAGGGAGATTATAGAATCCGCCTAATTGATGAGCCATGGCATGGACATAGCCTAGAGATGCATTGTTGAATGCCATACCTGCGAGGTATTGTGCATAGCTCATTGCATCACGTGCTTCAATATTTTCACCATTTGCAACCGCAGGGCGTAGCCATTGGCTAATCATGGTAATGGCTTTTTCTGCACAGGCATCGGTGATTGGGTTTGCTGCAGTCGATACATAAGCTTCAACTGCATGTGTAAGTGCATCCATTCCCGTTGCAGCGGTTAAACCTGCTGGCTTTGCAACCATGAGTTTAGGGTCATCGATTGCAATTAATGGAGTGCAGCGCCAGTCAACAATTGCCATTTTTACGTGGGTATCGGTATTGGTAATAATACAGAAACGGGTCATTTCTGATGCAGTACCCGCAGTGGTATTAATCGCAATAAGTGGCGTCATAGGTACCGTACTTTTATCAATACCTTCATAGTCACGGATATGACCACCGCCGGCCGTGACGAGTCCAATCCCTTTTGCACAATCGTGTGATGAACCGCCACCTAAAGAGACAATAAAATCACAGCTATTGTCGTTATAGGCTTGTACACCATTATGTACATTGATGTCAGTTGGATTTGGTTCAGCGCCTGGAAAAATGTGGCTGTCAACGCCTGCATCTTTTAAATATTGTGCAATGGTGTCTGCAACACCAAATTTAAATAAGCCTTGATCAGTTACGATCAGTGCTTTTTTTGCACCAAGATTCTGTGCTTTCGCACCGATTTCTTTTGCACAGCCTGGTCCAAAAAGAGATACACAAGGGATGTAAAAACCGTTAGTTTGATCTGCAATATTTTTAAAAGCCATGGAGCGATTCCTTCTTCCATATTCCATTGTTTGTTATTCAGTGATCTCATCACTGTAGGCTCAGTATGCGAGGCTTAAAAATTTTTCCTACCTACCAAAAACCTACCAAGAAATGTCTCAGACTGTTTAAATGCAATAATATGAATTTTTATCTCGGCGCAATCGATGCATATTAGAAAATTAAATATCTGTATTTTTACTGAATATTAATGTTGTTAAATAATTGTTTTTTAATGTAATAAAGAGTAAATCTCACATTTTATTCACGGTTTTATCTTTATAAATTGTTTAGTCAATTTTGATAAAATCAAGAGGATAAAATGAAAGCCAAAACTTTATTTGGCATGGCAATATTGTCTGCTGCAATGACTGCTGCTGTAATACCAATGCAAGCAAATGCTGAAAAACCCTCTGCTGTCGATAAAATTGATGTGAATCAATATGCTGGAAAATGGTACGAGATCGCTCATTTGCCAATGTATTTTCAACGACACTGTCTAAGTGATACGACTGCTGTGTATATGCTTAATCCTGATAAAACCATCGGGGTCTTAAATAGCTGTAGAACTAAAACAGGGCAAATGGATAGTTCAGAAGGTGTGGCTTATCCTGCTAATAGTGGGAATAGTAAATTGAAAGTTAGTTTCTTACCTAAAGGTTTACGTTGGCTGCCATTTACGAAAGGCGATTATTGGGTTTTACGCGTAGATCCTGAATATAAAGTTGCATTGGTAGGTGGGCCATCGACGAAATATTTATGGCTTCTTTCTAAGACACCAACAATTGATGACGCTACATATAATTCATACCTTGAAACAGCGAAACAACAAGGTTACGACTTATCTAAGCTCATCAAAACTCCTCATCGGACACCATAAGTTATTAAAATTTAATCAGGTATCTCAGTTTGATACCTGATTTTTACTATTAATTTTAGCTTGTGATTTACATTTTTTAGAGCAATATTGAACTTCATTCCAACATCTTTCCCATTTTTTACGCCAAGAAAATGTGAGGTGGCAATTTAGACAAACTTTCTCGGGTAAATGTATTTTTTTATGCATTTTTAGAGTTCTTCGATCTGATTTTGAAGATGGGAGGCACGTTTTAAAATACGATTTTGTTCAGATAATTCTAATTTATCCCATTGCTTATACATCATTGTCATCCGCGGATTTGAACTAAAAAAGACTCGATTTCGATGTAGAAAGTCCCAATATAAACTGTTGAATGGGCAACTATCATGATCAGTTTTGGTTTTTACATTGTAATGGCAGTGTTGACAGTAATTGGACATTTTATGAATGTAATTACCTGATGCTGCATAAGGTTTACTTGCAACAAGACCAGCATCTGCAAATAAAACCATTCCATGAGTATTTGGAAGTTGTACCCATTCAAATGCATCAGCATAAACGCTCAAATACCATTCATTGACTTGCTTGGGTGAGATACCATTCAGTAATGTGAAATTACCAATCACCATCAAGCGTTGAATATGGTGAGCATAAGCATTTTCCAAAGAGTTTCTTAAACATTCATGCATACATTGCATTTTTGTTTCAGCAGTCCAAAAATAGCTGGGCAAGTCTCTTTCAGCATTTAATTTATTGAGATCACGATAATTTGGCATACACAGCCAATAAATGCCGCGAATAAATTCACGCCAACCTAGTATTTGTCGAATAAAACCCTCAGCAGCGTTCAACGGAATTTGGTTATTGTAATAAGCTGATTCAGCAGCATCACAAACTTCTTTCGGTGACAGCAATCCACAGTTTAGATAGGGAGAAAGGAGGCTATGGAACATATAATCTTGTTGGTTCACCATAGCATCTTGATATTGACCAAAATGGACTAATTGATGTTGGATAAAATAATCAAGGGCTTGAAGTGCCTGTTGACGTGTAGTTGCCCAGTTGAAATGATCAATTTGACCAATATGATCTTGAAACTCTGCTTTAACTAAAGCGATCACATCTAAATCAATCTGGTCATGAGTAAAATATAAAGCAGGAGAAATAGCGGGGGTTCCATTCCACTTTTGACGATTATCACTATCAAAATTCCATTTTCCTCCAATTGGTTTATCCGCCTGCATCAAATAGCCTGTTTGCTGTCTTAACTTTCGGTAGAAAAACTCCATCCGTAGGACTTTGGTAGTTGAACTCCATTGTTTAAAAGCTTGAATCGAAGAGAAAAAACGATCGTCTATAAGGATTTGTATGGGAATGTTAAGTTCTTTTTCCCAACTATTTTCCATTTGATATTGTAAGCGGTATTCTCCACATTCGGTTATGACTAAACCTTTTGCCTCTTGTTTATCTAATTGAGACTTAAGAAATTGAAGAAAATTGTTTGTTGTTTTTGAACGGTCAAAAACTTGATAACGAACAGTCCATCCTTGTTGTTTAAGATGTTTGGCAAAATGTCGCATTGCACTAAAAATGAGTGCAATTTTCTGAGGATGGTGTTTTACATAAGTGGCTTCTTCAACCAGTTCCGCCATTAAAATCACATCTTCATGTTTATCAAGTCGTTTTAATGTGGCGATTTCTTCCGAGAGTTGATCACCTAAAATTAAACCGTAGCGCATAAGCTTTCACGCTTAAAAATTTGAATATAGTTTTTCGGTTGTAAAGTTCTTGTGAATACTGCAATTCTTTTTAATCGTATTGGATTGAGAGCTTTTAAATTAAGCAGCATGGGCACTTAAATAAATAGCTAAAACTTGAATATACATTATGAAATATTCTCAGTGAAAGAAACAGGTAACATCAATCAAATGCGCATCTAATTTTTGACCGCAACAATTACAGCTCAGCGTTGGTTGAATGACATTGCCACAGCTTTTGTGTGAGCTACATTAATCATCCAATTTTTTGGCATAGCCATTGCTTTATGCTGGTTGAAAAATATCTATGCTCAGGCTCTTGGAATAGATACAAAGTATTTTTCGTTTGTTTCCTTCTTGAAACATATTTCACCATATTTTTTGTATTTTTGGAGTGAAATCTTTTGCTTATCGCTATATTTCTGAGAATATATTTTTAAGTATGAAGTATATTTTATCGTTCTGATTTCAATAGAATTAGAATCTTTAAAATGCGACCTTTGCAAAAGGGGAAAAGGTTTCATAATTTGGATTGCACTAAATTGAGCTGTTTTTAATTTTTGCACCAAACTGGGATGAACTCACATTAGGTGAAATTGAATTTCATCATGCTGTGAGATTTTATTTTGACTCATAGCATCATTAAAAATAGCAAAGCCCTAATCTCTGTTATTTTTAGCATATTTTTATCTTTCGATATGTTTTTAAAAATATATTGATTTATGAGGGAAAAGTGGCATGCCGATCAATATGAAAGCGATCCGTGTTTTATGTACTATCTTTGCTTGTAGCGTATTTTCTAGTAGCAATGTTTTTGCGAATGAGTCTGTAACGGTCTATGCCGCAGCAAGTTTGACCAACGCGGTGAATGAATTAGATGCAATCTACGAACAAAAAAATAAAGTTGAAGTAAAGACTTCTTATGCGGGTTCTTCAACGCTAGCTAAGCAGATTGAAGCAGGTGCACCAGCTGATGTATTTATTTCGGCCGATGTGCAATGGATGGATTATTTGCAAAAAAAACAGTTGGTATCGGCAAATGATCGCGTGAATTTATTGGGTAATCGTTTGGTAGTGATTGCTCCCAAAGCTCGTCCAATCAAATTAAAAATGAATAAAAGTTTTGATTTCACTAGGGTTGCTCAAGGTAAATGGTGTACAGGTGATACTAAGAGTGTACCTGTTGGGAAATATGCAAAGCAGGCTTTGAATTCGATCGGCTGGTGGGATAAGGTTTCAACTCGTCTAGTGGAAACAGAAGATGTACGTGCAGCCTTAAACTTTGTGGCACATGGTGAATGTCAGTTAGGGATTGTTTACGCTACTGATGCAGCGATCAGCAAAAATGTCATCATCGTTGGAACATTTCCAGAAAATACCCATCAACCTATTATTTATCCAATAGGTTTAGTAAAAAAGAATACAGAGTCAATGAAATTCTATAAGTTTTTACAAAGCAGTCAGGCAATAAAAGTATTTAAAAAATATGGTTTTAGCGTACTTAAGTAATTAAATGATGATTCTGACTCCTGAAGAGCTTGAGGTGTTGCTACTGTCATCTAAAGTAGCAGCAACATGTTTGATTGTGAGTTTAATTCCAGCAATTTTGATTGCTTGGATTTTAGCTAGGAAAGAGTTCTGGGGTAAATCACTATTTGAAACACTGGTTTTCTTACCTTTAGTGTTACCACCAGTTGTACCTGGTTATTTGTTACTTCAAATTTTTGGCAATCGAGGCATCATAGGACAATATCTAGCACCACTTGGATTGGAGTTTGCGTTTAATTGGAAAGGGGCGGTATTGGCATCTGCGGTAATGGGCTTTCCTTTACTCGTACAATCAATTCGATTGGCGTTTGAACTGGTGGATCAGCGTTTAGAAATGGCTGCAAAAACCTTAGGTGCATCCTCTTTCGGGGCATTTATGCAGGTAACTTTGCCACTTGCAAGTAGCGGAATTTTGGTGGGGAGCATTTTATGTTTTTGCCGAAGTTTGGGTGAGTTTGGTGCAACAATTACTTTTGTTGGCAATATTGCCAGTGAAACTCGTACTTTGCCTTTAGCCATGTATAGTTTGATGCAGCAACCTGATACTGAAGCCGCAGTATGGCGATTGATTATTTTGTCTTTATCTGTGGCGTTTTTTGCGTTGTGGTTTGCGCAATGGTTCAATCGTTATCAGAAAAATAAACGTGGTCGTTAAGCATGATTGATTGTCATATCCAACTTACCCAAGGACAATTTTCTCTAGATCAACGCTTTCAATCCGATCAGTCTGTGATTGGTTTATTTGGAGCTTCAGGTTCAGGAAAAACCACGATTTTGCATAGTATTGCAGGCTTAGTTACGCCGCAAGCAGGTTGGATCAAAATCAAAAATCAAACATGGTTTAATCAGGCACAGAAAATTAATCTGACTACACAACAACGTCGTATTGGTCTTGTATTTCAGGACGCACAGTTATTTCCGCATAAAAACGTCAAGCAGAATCTATTGTTTGGATTTAAGCATATTCAACCGCAGCAACGTCAGTTTGAGGTGGACTATATTATTGAGTTACTCAAGTTAGAACATCTGATTGAGCGAATGCCCATGAAACTATCTGGCGGGGAAAAACAGCGTGTCGCATTGGGACGAGCATTGCTGTATTCACCACAAGTGTTGTTATTAGATGAGCCACTTTCTGCATTGGATGCAGCACATAAAGCAGAGATCATTCCTTTTTTTCAAAGCGTCAAACAGGAATTAGGCATTCCAATGTTATATGTCAGCCATGATAAATCTGAGATTGAGCAGCTCACCCATGAAATCTGGTATTTATAAATAGCGCTGTAATAAAGCCAGAAATTTCTGTACTTCCTCATCATTGACATGATCAACATCTTTTAATAGTGGAAATTCATCATATTGAATAGATTGGGGTGACTAGAGTTGATTTATGCATCAACTCTAGTGCGAATTTTTATACAAATAGGTATAGAACTAAACCAAAAAGTGCAGAAGCGAAAATCACATAAAGCACATTGATTTGGAATTTAAACAGCGCAATCATCGCAGCGATTGTGACGATTGCCGCTTCATAATTAAAAGCGTGATCGAAACCCTGTGGCCACAGCACATGATAACTAAAGAAAAGTGCAAGATTGAGAATAACCCCCACGACAGCAGCGGTAATTGCCGTAAGTGGTGCTGTAAATTTAAGTTCATTATGAGTGGATTCAATAATCGGAGCACCTGCGAGAATGAACACAAAGGAAAATAAAAAAGTAAACCATGTGACAATGACAGCGCCGAGTGTACCTGCCAAGAATAGATGATCTGCACCTAACAAGGCATGATTAAAGCCCCCTACAAATCCAACGAATGCAACCACCATAATCAGTGGGCCTGGAGTACTTTCACCCAATGCCAATCCATCAATCATTTGGGTTGGACTGAGCCATGCATAGTGATTCACCGCACCTTGATACACATAAGGTAATACGGCATAAGCTCCACCAAATGTCAGTAATGCAGCCTTGGTAAAGAACCATGCCATTTGGGTATAAGCATGTTGCCATCCTAAGCTTAAGGTTAAACTGATCATTGGGATACACCATAACAATGCTGCGATAACGAGGATTTTAGTCAGTTGAGTCCAACGGAAAATAGCATGTGCAGGAGGAGGCGTATCATCATCAATCAGGGCAGCACCATAATGTTTTTGCTTGCCTTGATGGGTGCTTTGAGTTGCAAATAAGTGTGGTTGCTTTTTACTCAGTAAATAGCCTAGTATCGCGGCACTCAATACAATCAATGGAAAGGGAATATTGAAGAAAAAGATCGCGATAAAAGCAGTAGCGGCAATCAAATATAAGAAATTGTTTTTGAGTGAGCGGCTACCAATGCGATAAGTTGCATGGAATACAATTGCTGTTACGGCAGGTTTGATACCATAAAATAATCCAGCAATAATTGGCACATCACCAAACTGTACATAAATCCATGACAAGGCAATTAGAATAAATAAAGAAGGCAGCACAAATAGAATGCCTGCAACTAAGCCACCTGCGGTTCGATGCATCAACCAACCAATATAAATGGCGAGTTGTTGTGCTTCAGGGCCAGGTAAAAGCATGCAATAGTTGAGTGCATGTAAGAATCTTTTTTCAGAAATCCAACGTTTCTGTTCGACTAGTTCTTGGTGCATCACTGCAATTTGACCTGCTGGTCCTCCAAAACTAATGAAGCCTAATTTCAACCAAAATAAAAAGGCTTGCCAAAAAGGAATAGAGTCCAGAGCTTTTATTCGATCAGATTGCTGCATAATTATTCTCAGATAGAGCGTTTATTTTCTGAATATCGCGAGTTGTATTGCACACCATAAGAAGTTGTCGATTCTAAATGAATCCAATTCATTTCTTTATATATTTAATTGCTTTAATAATTCAAATTAATGACTTTTAATAAATTTTTCTGATTGCAGAATAATAAAAACAAAGTGTTTATATCGATAAAAAATATAAATATAGGACTTACGCATTGACGGATTCAAAAAAGTATTAAAATGCTTTATAAAGTATCTGTGATCAGACGAATTAAAAATGCTTCTACAGCAACTTGTACTCTACCCATTTATATGGGCTTTCTCATGACAGAACCGAACTCTATTAGCTGCACACAACTTGCCGAGACTTATAACATCTCGCATGATAGTGTAAATCGCTTTCTAGAGCGTGAAGACTACACACCTCACGACCTATATCAATAAGCAATTCAACATATTGATAATAATAAACTTATTGTCAGTATTGATGATACTGTTTTAGATAAACCGTATAGTCAGCATACATGCCACCGAGCGCGGTAGTGAATATTTGCGAGAATTTAAAATTACAAGAAAAGGCATTTCCGGTTCTCTTTTATCTGCGCTTGGAAATTTCTAGACCGTTTGATTCTTAGGCATTAAGTAAAATGATCTCTTGTTTATAAACCGAAGGCGCTTGCCCTGTCCAGCGTTTAAAGGCACGTCGGAATTCACGTAATTCGCTAAAACCCAGTTGCAGGCTAATCTCACTCATGGACAGGTTTTGTCCCAGTAATTGTTTGGCTTTACGTTCCAATACATTTTGCCGAATTTGTTGAAAACTCAGACCTTCCAATAATAATTGCCGTCTTAAATGGCGTTCGCTGATGTGTAATTGTTCTGCGGCTTGCTGCATCTCGAAACGCTCAGGTAAATGCTGTTCAATCAAATGATCAAGTAAATGTACATAGCCGACCTGATTGAGCCGGTCGATTTCTTTTAAGGCTTGTTCACAGATTTGGATAGCAGTTGCGTAATTGGCAGGGCTGTAATTTTTTAAGCTGCGCTGCAACATGCTGCTGCTAAAGCGCATGATATTTTTATCACTGTTAAATTGAATTGGGCAGCCAAAGATATCATTATATTGCTGTTGATATTCGCTTGCTAAATAGCTGAGCTCAAGACTGATCACATCATTATGGTCGCCCAGCATTGCATTTAAACAGGTGATGATGCTGCTGAATAATTCATCATAGAAAAAGGCTTTAAGTTCATTGCAGGGATAGGGTTCAGTGACTTCTAATTCACAAAGATCAGCGTGGATAGAAAAGTCGATATTTAAGACACTGCCAGAAATCCGATGGTAGCGCAGTGCAATGTCTAGAGCATCTGCAACGGTTTTACAGGATTGCATGGCAAAGCCCAAAATCCCCATCGAAATCAGACCTTCGCTACTGCCAAGCTTTAAACCAAGGTCGGGCTGCTGATAGGTGGTCATGGCTTGACCAACCACATCACAGAGTTGGCTAAAACTGACCACAGCTTGGGTTTGCTGTATTTGTGCAATGTCTAAACCTGAATTCTGAAACCATGCAGCATAATCCCACTGTTGCTGCTCTGCATAATGGATCAGGCTCGCCAGAATGGTGGGTGGAATAAATTGCTGTTGATCATTTTTATCGCTGCTACGTATAGGCATAAGTCCGTTTTGCCCCCTAAAGAAAAGTCTCTTTAACCCTGTTGCGTATAGCATAATTTTGATTAACTTTCAACATGCTTTAACACAGTTATAAAAAAATCGAAAGGAAGTCGTGATGTATCAGGTGGGTTGGGATAAACAACAAATCAAAATTACACCGAAAGGCTATGCCATGTTTGGTTATGGACAATGGTCACATCGTGCCTATGAACAGCGCACAGCGTTATATGCACGTAGCTTTACTATTGTTGATCAGCAACAGCATCGGCTCATTATCTGCTGTCTGGATTTAGGCTGTATTACCCATGCGATGCGTAGCCAAACCGTAGAGAGACTCATCGAAACTCTAGGTTCAGCATTTGATGAAAATCAATTGGTCCTCATGGCAACCCATACTCACTCAGGACCTGGCGGTTGTGGCTATGAAGCTTTATACAATATGCCAACCCCTGGTTTTGTGCCTGAACATTTAACTGCCATTGTTGAGGCGATTGTATTGAGTATTCAAAATGCGATTGTATCTGAACAAGACACCGAGATTTTTTTAGGGACGCAGCATTTTCCAGAACAGACACCTGTCGCATGGAATCGTTCAATCAAAGCCTATAATCGGAATCCAGAAGTTCAGCCACGTACCGAAGCTGAAACGCATTTAGCCTTGAACAGAGAAATGCAGTTGATCGGTTTCTATCGTGAGCAACAACTACAGTCGTTTATTTCATTATTTGGTGTCCATGCAACCTGTTTGGGAAATTCTTTAAACGCCTATGATGGCGATAATAAAGGCTATGCAGCCGTATTCTCTGAGCAGGCTTTAATTGAGCAAGGGATTCAAAATCCAGTCACAATTTTTGCTCAAGCAACTGCAGGGGACGTATCACCGCATTTTCATGGCAAAGATCAGCTGAAGATTCGCAATAAGATTAAAGGCGAGCAGGAATATCAATACGCACAACAAAATGGTCGTTATCAAAGTGAGCTGGCTTTGACGGCTTTACAGTCCAATATTCCTAAAAATTTACATAAAGTTGAAGGCAAGATCGATGCTGTTTTGTCCTATGTTGATTTGAGTAATATTGAGATTCCAGATGAGTTTGCAGCGGGGCAAAAGCATGCAAAAACCAGTCAGCCTTGTCATGGCACCGCATTTTTTGCAGGCACGCCTGTCGATGGTTTAGGTGCGCCAAAAGTTTTAATTAAAGGGATGCAGTTTTTAGCCGATCAATTTCGCAGACAGAAAACCAAGCATTCAAAAGCAGCTGATTTTGCAGACTATCAGCAGTTGTATGCCTCTCAAGGACCAAAACAGATCTTACTGGAAGCAGGTGCTAAAAAGATTTTAGGTCAACCGATTGGTTTTCCACCGAGTATGCTTGATCCGTTGATTGCAGAAATGAACCGACAAGTGAAAGCGGGGGCGATTCAGCACAGTTCTTTAGTCCCGAGCGTTGTTCCATTACAGATTATACGATTAGGTCAATTGGCTTTGATTTGCTGTCCAGGCGAATTTACCACCATCGCAGGGCAGCGTGTGGTTGACACCGTCAAGCAGACGCTTGCTACACAGGCGTCAATAGAGAGGGTCTGGTTGGCATCGTATTGCAATGATTATATGGGTTATGTCACCACCTATGAAGAATACCAACAACAAGCTTATGAGGGTGGGCATACCTTATTTGGTCAATGGACATTGGCAGCTTGTCAGAGCAAATTCAAAGATTTGGCAAAACAATTGTTGTTAGAAAAAAATAAACGTCATTACGATGAAATGACACGACCACAGCCGATTCCAGAAAACGAACTCGCAAAACGCAGCAATCATGGCAATTTAAAAACTGCCGTTAGCCAAGGAGAGGCAGTATGAGTGATTTAACACAAGGCATTTGGACAAACTGGTCAGGCTTTCAAAAAGCCAAGCCACAACAGATTTTACAACCAGTCAATATTCAAGAATTACAGTCGATTGTTTATGAACAGCAAAAAATAAGAGTCGTGGGTGCAGGGCATTCCTTTACGCCGTTGGTGTGTACCGATGCGACCTTAGTATCTTTAGATCGAATCTCAGGTGTTGCATCTTTCGATGTAGAACACTGTCAGAGCAATATTTATGCGGGTACACGTTTATACGATTTAGATCAGCATTTACAGCAGCAATCCATCAATCAGGCTTTGATGAATCAAGGAGATATTGATCAGCAAAGTCTGGCGGGTGCAGTTTCTACAGGCACACATGGCACAGGTGCAGATTTACATTGTATTTCAGCCTATGTTGAAGCTTTTGAGTTATTGACGGCATCTGGTGAAATCCTAAAATGCAGTCGCACAGAGAACTCTGAAATCTTTGCCGCAGGGCGGGTTTCTTTGGGTAGCTTGGGAATCTTAACCAAGATCACTATGCAGAATCGACCTCGCTATAAGCTGAAAGAGCATATTCAACTTTGTCTAGTCGAGGACATGATGCAAAACATTCAGCAATGGAAGCATCAGCATCGACATATCGAGTGTTTTGTATTTCCCCATGAAAAGCAGTTGATGTTGAAAACTTTGGATGAAACCGATGCAGCAATTTTACCTCGGAAAGAGAATTTCCCATCGGATGATACCTTACTGACCTTATGCTCTGAGTTGACCAAAAACTTTCCATCACTAAATCCTTATTTACAGAAACTATTAGGCATCTTTGTCAAACCAACCACCTATGTCGATTGGTCGAGCAAGATATTTCCAACACCGCGTAATACCAAGTTCAATGAAATGGAGTATCAGATTCCCGTTGATCGTGGAATTGAGTGTTTGGATGAAGTATTACATGCTTTAAGAACGTATAAAGTCGCCACCTTTTTTCCGCTCGAATTTCGCTTTGTGAAAGGTGATGATATTTGGCTCAGTCCTTTTTATCAGCAGGACTCGATTTCGATATCAGTACATCAATATCATAAGCAAGATCCGAAGTTGATTTTTGATGTGGTTGAGCCGATTTTGCAGAAATATCGAGGGCGTCCGCATTGGGGTAAAATGCATCATATGACCAGCACACAGCTTCGGGCTGTATATCCAAAGTGGGATGATTTTATGGCTTTGCGTCAGCAGCTTGATCCAGAAGCTAAGTTTTTAAATCCCTATCTGGAAAAGCTGTTTTTAGGTTAAATAGAGTTTTTTATGAGTTGAAAGTATTTAACGGAATCATATCGAGTTCTCATCCAATTAAGGGTGAAGCTTTCAGCTAGATTTACTTTGGTTTCATCCTAAAAAGTATAAGATGCATTTAAACTCTTGCGTTTTGCCAAAGCTTTGGTCGTTTTGGCTTACTCAGGTTGTAGATGACATTCCCTTGTATAAGATGGTTTTTTAGGATCAGGATTAAATAAAAAAGGTATAGCCATGTTGGATCATTATTTTAAACAACTCAATCTTGACCTAAAAAAACAGGGGATTGCGACCCCGCAACTTATTGTAGATGCGGCTGCGTTAAAACAAAATATCCAACATGTACAACTGCGTTTGTCACATGCACCACATTTAAAAGCACGCTTGGTAGTGAAATCATTAGCAAGCCTAGAATTACTTAAGTTGCTATCTGAACAACTGAATACGCAACGCTTTATGGTATTTCATCAACCGCATATTGTTTCGATCTTAGAAAATTTTGCCGAAGCCAATATTTTGTTGGGTAAACCAATGCCCGCTCAAGCAGTCCATCAATTTTTTGATCAACATGCGGAGTGGTCAAATGCCAACATTCAGTGGCTGATTGATACCAAGCAACGCTTACAACAGTATCTTGAGATTGCTCAGCTCTATGCTCTATCTTTGCATGTGAATATTGAGATTGATGTTGGTTTGCATCGTGGTGGCGTGCAATCGGCAGCACAGATGGTCGAAATATTAAAGTTGATTCAACAGTATCCGCAGTATTTAAAGCTTTCTGGTTTGATGGGCTATGATGCACATGTCACTAAAATTCCAGCCATCATTAAAAAACCTGAATTGGCTTATCAAAGCTCACAGCAGACCTATGCCGATTACCAAAAGCTAATTAAACAGCAGTTTCCATCGCTGTGGAGTGATGCGCTGTGTTTTAATGGTGGTGGTAGTCTAACCTTTAGCTTTCATACCACTGAAAGTGTCTGCAATGATTTGTCTTTTGGTTCAATGCTCTTAAAACCAAGTGATTTTGACAGTGATTTTTTAAAGGCTTTACAGCCTGCTTTATGGATTGCATCGCCAGTCTTAAAAGTTTTACCTTTTACCCAGCTGCCATCAATGTCTTTACTCGATAAATTGCCACATAAGTATAAGGCACTGTTTATTTATGGCGGCTATTGGCTAGCGAATTATGTCTATCCAAAACAAGCGCATCCACATGCATTGTATGGGCGAAGTAGTAATCAGGAGTTGGTCAATGTACCCAAGGATTGTGATATTCAGGTCGATGATTTTGTTTTTTTAAGACCGACACAGAGTGAAGCGATTATTCTTCAGTTTTCTAAGTTGAAGCTTTATCGCGCACATGCTTTTGAGACATGGCAAAGCTTTCGGGAATAAAAAAGCCTTGTGCGATCACACAAGGCTTTGCATTTTGTCTCAGTTTATTGTTTGACAATCAGCACAGGAATATGTGATTCCGTTAAAACAGCACGCGCTACACTACCCAGTAATAAGCGTTTTACGCCTGTACGACCATGTGAACCCATAATAATAAGGTCTGCGCCAATTTCATCAGCTATAAAAATAATGCCTTCACTCGCTACACCATGCTGAATTTTGGTTTGAACCTCAATTCCATCGCGAATGAAAGATTGAGCAATATCTTGTAGTTGGGTTTTAGCATGCGCTTCAGCCTGCATAAAATGATCGGTAATGGCTGGTGCAACTTGATAAAAATCAACACCGACATATGGATCAACAGCCACCACGCTGAGTACAGTCACTTTTGCCCCTGATAATTTTGCTAAAGACAGTGTATGTTCAACTGCTGCATAAGAAATTGGAGAATCATCAACAGCGACTAAAATATTTTGATAAGACATATTTACTCCTTATAGTTTATCGTTGTAAAAGATAAAAGTATAAGCAGTTGATAACACATTGAACCTATTCTAGCAAATGGGACGATCATCTAAAACCTATGATAACGCTGAATATAATCTAGAAATATAGGAAATCCCTCAGCAAAATATGGGTCTAAGAGAATCTCTGTATTTTTGTAATTTTTCTTCATATTTATCGGCATAGGAACATCCGTGTTACTCAGTTTAGAAGCATTCAAACAACAAAAATTTGATCAAGTCGCAGCAAAAATTATGGCTGATCCAGAGCGTTATCTCGCATTTGACTCAGTTTCAGATTTTTATAAAGCTGAATGGCTAGATGAGTTTCCACAAGGGGCGACATGGTCTGCTACAGGATTAGATGATGGCGCTGAGCAGTTTTATGCAGTCATCGAATATGGCAATCACTATCTCTATATCAGCCGAACGGAGCGAGTAACGGTAAAATTAGGTATAAGACATCATTACAATAAAAATTATTAATCCGGGCAGTCATTAATTTTTACATGTTCAGATTTTGTGATTGAAATGAGAATGATATAATTTGCTGCGATGATGAAACCTTAATTAAAACTAAACGGAAATTTAAAAAATGGCACATCAATTTACGGTAAATGAAACAATTCATGGCGTTTCAATTGAAGATTTTTCAAGATTAGTTGCTATGACTTCATTGCATGAAGCAGTATGTAAGCGTATTCCAGGTGAGAACTTAGAAATTATTGAATCTGCTGTAAAAGGTGATATTTATACCTTACGTCGTGAATATAATCTTGATGTGAATATCCCAGATGTGGCTAAAAAATTATTAAAAAATGCATTCCGTTTAAAACGTTCTGATATTACTGATTTAAAAAATTTAACCTCAACTGTAGAGCTAGGCGCAAACTTACCTTTAGAAGCAAAAGCTGAACGTAAGGTAACAGGTAACAGTAACCAAGTAGACATTACTCTGACCTGGACGGTAAAGGTGAAAGTACCTTTGATCGGTGGAATGCTTGAAAAGCATGCAGAGGGCGAGATTCGCAAGTTTAGCCAGCTTGAGATTGAAATTGTTGAGGATGAATTAAAGAAAAACCTTTAATTTAGATGCGATAAAAGAACTCTCCGTAAGGGGAGTTTTTTTATTTTAGAAGCGTAGAAAATAGGGCAATATTGAGATAACCACACCGATGACACTTAATAAAGTCGTACTTTCGATAAAATAAGGATAAATCATCAGAACTAAACCGCAAACTAAAGGCACAGTCATTTTTTGCTTTTTGCCATACATAAAATAGCCTAAGCCAATTGAGCTAAAGATCACACCAAGAAAAAGCTGGGTTGCGTTCATTGTGATTTGCCATACGTTATTTTTATCGTGCATATACTATGACAAGATTCTCAAATGAAAATTATAGAAGCGTGAATAAATATCGAATACGATGTGTGTGAGTATTGATCAAAAATAATTAGGTCGTGGGATGAATGTAATTTTACCTGTAGCGCAACGCGGTGAAGAGATTTTAAAAATTAAAGCGACTGCGGTTGCTCAGGGGGAGTTTAATAGCGAGTGGCTATTGCAACTGGCTTCTGCGATGCATGCCACTATGCTTGAACGTAATGGTGTAGGGATAGCAGCGCCACAAGTGTATATCTCTAAGCGAGTGATCATCGTTGCTTCGCGATCAAATCCACGTTATCCCGAAGCACCTGAAATGGATGCCGTAGTAATGGTCAATCCTGAGATTTTGGAGTTTTCTCAAGCGACTTGTTTGGGGGAAGAAGGGTGTTTAAGTGTTCCTGATGAGCGTGGGCAAGTGCAACGAGCCCAGAGTATCAAAGTGCGTTATCACACTTTACAAGGTGAGGTGATTGAAACAATATTTGATGGTTTTCCTGCACGAATTGTGCAGCATGAGGTGGATCATTTAAATGGGATACTGTTTGTAGAACGAGTGAGTTAAGTTTATTGCTTAGACATTAAAAAAATTACAAAAGCTATAATTTGAATATTATCAGTACCCTGTATCATAAAACTTAATTGATATGAACAATTGAAATCTTTAAAGGCAGACAACCATGAAAACGCCTCTTCCTGATTATTTGGCACACGTAATTGATGCCTGTGATACTGATAATAGTGGTCGTCTAGCCGATTATATTCCTGAGTTAGCCAATGCCAATCCCAATCGGTTGGCTTTGGCGTTGTCTACTGTAGATGGTGAAGTCTATTCAGTGGGCGATGATGAGATTGAGTTTACGATTCAATCGATGTCTAAACCTTTTACTTATGCCTATGTGCTACAAAAGCTTGGAATAGATGCGGTATTAGACAAAGTAGGTGTTGAACCTTCTGGAGAAGCATTCAATCAGATTTCACTTGGGAATGATCGCCGTCCCAAAAATCCAATGATTAACTCAGGTGCAATCACCACACATTCATTGATTCCAATCAAAGAAGGGCTACAAGGCGCAGAAATTCTACGTGAGTTTATGAGCGAACTGGCTGGGCGTGAACTACGTTTTGATGATGCTGTCTATCAGTCCGAGGTAAAAACTGCCTATCGTAATCTTTCGATAGGGTATATGTTGCGAACCGTCGGGATTTTGGAGAGCGATCCTGTTGATATTGTGAATGGCTATATTCGTCAGTGTTCGATTTTGGTCACGGTGAAAGATCTCGTTCGTATGGGAAGTGTGCTTGCCAATGGTGGGGTTGATCCTAAAACAGGTAAACGGCTATTGAATCGTGCAGTGGTACGCCAAGTTCTCAGTGTGATGATGAGTTGCGGCATGTATGATGCTGCTGGTGATTGGCTCACGACGGTTGGTATCCCAGCCAAAAGTGGAGTGGCAGGTGGGATATTAGGTGTATTGCCGGGGCAGGTCAGTATTGCAGCTTTTTCACCAAAGTTAGATGAACATGGTAATAGTGTACGTGGTATAGAGATTTTAGAACGGTTATCACGTGACATGGGCTTACATTTGATGGAAGGCACATCTTCGGCACAAACCATTGTACAAAGCCATTATCTGACAGGAAAAAATGCGTCATTAAGTGTATATGTGCTGCGCGGTGTATTGAAATTTACTGAAGCTGAAATGTTGTTACGGACTTTGCAGTGTGAACCTGTAAATAAGAATACAATCGTGATTGATTTGAGTCAGATTTCACTGATCCATGATGTAGGTAAACGGATGTTTTTAGAGGGGATTGATCGTTTGATTGATGATGGTCATAGCTTGCTTTTGGTTGACCCCGAACAGCGTTTGGATCATGCACGAACCCATAAAGATCGAATATTGCATGTTTATCAAAATCTAGAGGATTTGATTGAGAAGCATAAGGAGCTGTAGGAGTAGAGAGAGTCTATATTTAATATAGGTTCAAAATAGCGTTTATATATTGTGCTAGAGACGTTTGGATCAAGTTGAGTAGTTGTCTGTTTTAAAGGTAGGTATTGATGAAGCCTTATAATAAAAATTTAAAGCAAGCATCTCGAAATTTAAGAAGTAATATGACAGATGCTGAGCAACTGCTATGGCAAAGAATCAGACGTAAACAGATTTTAGAATTACAGTTTTAGAATCAACTGACTGGATTTAGTCCCTCCCAACCTCCCTTTGAAAAAGGGAGGGGTTGTCACGTAACTCATTTGATACGCAAAAGTTCCCCTCTTTTTTAAAGAAGATGAGAAGCATTGCTTCGTAAGGGAGATTATAAGAACTCTAAATTAAACAATCGAATCATCTAAATTCGGTGCTAACCAGCGTTTCGCTTCATCCAGTGACCAGCCCTTACGCTTCGCATAATCCTCAAGCTGATCTTGAGAAATCTTGCCAACATTAAAGTATTCACTTTCAGGGTGCGAATAATAGAAACCACTGACAGAAGAAGGCGGCATCATCGCAAAGTGTTCAGTCAATTTTGTACCGATCTTTGCTTCCGAACCTAACCAGTCGAATAACACTGCTTTTTCAGAATGCTCTGGACAAGCAGGGTAACCAGGCGCAGGACGAATACCGACATACTTCTCTTTGATCAATTCTTCATTGCCCAAAGTCTCATCGGCTTTATAGCCCCAGAACTCTTTACGAATACGTTCATGTAAATGTTCTGCAAAGGCTTCGGCAAAACGATCGGCCAAAGACTGAACCAAGATTGCTGAATAATCATCACCTTTGGCTTTATATTCATTTGCCAATTCTTCAGCACCAAAGATCGACACCGTAAAACCACCGAGATAATCTTCAGGTTGTTCAGAAGGCTTAATATAATCCGCCAAAGACAAGTTTGGTTTACCTGTCACTTTGTCTGATTGCTGACGTACGTGCTCAAAGGTATGAGTGCGATTTTGACCTGATTCATCAAATACGCTGACGGTATCCGCACCAGTACGCTGAGCAGGGTATAAGCCAAATACAGCACGGGCATCGAAACGTTTATTTTCAATGATGTCTTTCAGCATCGCTTGCGCTTGATTATAAAGATCAGTCGCTGCTTCACCGACCACTTCATCTTCTAAGATTTTCGGGAATTTACCTGCCAAACTCCATGAGATAAAGAATGGTGTCCAGTCAAAATATTCAACTAAGGTTTCAAGCGGATAATTCTTAATAACTTGTGTACCCAAAGCATTTGGTTTTGGTGGTACATAGTGATTATCAATTTTAAAACCGTTTTCGACGGATTCTGCATAACTCAATTTTGCAGCTTTCGGTTGCTTATTTGCTAAACGTTCACGAATCTTGGCATATTCAGCACGATGCTCTGCAATAAAGTTACCGCGCATTTCAGGAGAAAGTAGGGTGGTTGCGACACCCACTGCACGTGAAGCATCCGCGACGTAAATTACAGCATCATTTGAATATTGAGGATCAATTTTAACTGCGGTATGTGCTTTTGATGTGGTTGCACCGCCGATCAATAAAGGAATATTAAAACCTTTACGTTGCATTTCTTTGGCAACAAAGACCATTTCATCCAATGAAGGGGTGATCAAACCTGACAAACCAATGATGTCACATTTCTCATCTATTGCCGTTTGCAGAATTTTTTCTGCAGGTACCATCACGCCAAGGTCAACGATGTCATAACCATTACAACCCAAGACAACACCCACAATATTTTTACCAATATCGTGTACGTCACCTTTTACCGTTGCCATCAGGACTTTACCTTTAGATTGTCCTTCTGACTTTTCAGCTTCAATGTATGGGTTGAGCCATGCTACAGCTTGTTTCATGACGCGTGCAGATTTAACAACTTGAGGAAGGAACATTTTTCCTGAACCAAACAAGTCACCGACCACGTTCATGCCGTCCATTAATGGGCCTTCGATCACATCAAGCGGACGTTTTGATTTTAAACGTGCTTCTTCAGTATCTTGATCGATATACGTGGTAATACCTTTAACTAAAGCATATTCCAGACGTTTTTCGACAGACTCATTACGCCATTCAAGATTTTCAGCTTCTTTGGTAGCACCCGCTTGACCACGATATTTTTCAGCAACTTCTAGAAGTTTTTCAGTTGCAGCTTGACCTGTCTCACCTTGGTTTTGGTTAAGTACAACATCCTCAACAGCATCTTTCAGCTCTTTATTGATATCGTCATAAATTGCCATCTGACCGGCGTTTACGATACCCATAGTCATGCCTTGTTTGATGGCATGATAGAGGAATACTGAGTGAATCGCTTCGCGTACAGGTTCATTACCACGGAATGAGAACGAAACGTTAGAGACACCACCAGAAATCATGGCATGTGGTAAGTTTTGTTTGATCCAACCAGTCGCTTCAATAAAGTCTACGGCATAGTTATTGTGTTCTTCGATACCTGTTGCTACTGCAAACACGTTTGGATCGAAAATAATATCTTCAGCTGGATAGCCAACTTCATTGACTAAAATGTCATATGAGCGTTTACAAATTTCACGCTTACGTTCAGCGGTATCTGCCTGACCAACTTCGTCAAAAGCCATGACAATAACTGCTGCACCATACTGACGGCAAAGGCGAGCTTTTTCGACAAACTCGTCATAACCTTCTTTTAAGGAAATCGAGTTTACAACAGGTTTACCTTGAACACATTTTAGACCTGCTTCAATGATTTCCCATTTCGATGAGTCAATCATGATCGGCACACGAGAAATATCAGGTTCTGAAGCGACGAGGTTCAGGAAATGCACCATCGCACCTTGCGAATCGAGCATCCCTTCATCCATGTTGATATCAATGATCTGCGCACCAGCTTCAACCTGTTGCTGAGCGACTTCTAAAGCTTCTGCAAAATTTTCTTCACGGATGAGACGAAGGAACTTTTTTGATCCTGTAACGTTAGTACGTTCACCAACGTTTACAAATAAAGAATCATCATAAATATTAAATGGTTCTAAACCACTCAAACGGCAAGCATGAACAGTCTCAGGAATTTTACGTGGTGGAATATCTTTAACAGCTTGGTAGATCGCACGGATATGATCTGGTGTGGTACCACAGCAACCACCAGTAATATTAATCAAACCACTCTCAGCAAATTCTTTAATAAAGGCTGCTGTTTGTTCTGGGGTTTCATCATACTCACCAAATGCATTCGGTAAACCTGCATTTGGATGGGCTGAAACAAAGGTATTTGCTACGTCAGAAATCGTTTTAACGTGAGGGCGCATTGCATCTGCACCCAATGCACAGTTAAAACCAATTGACAGCAAATCACCATGACGCACTGAGTTCCAGAATGCTTCAGCAGTTTGACCTGTCAATGTACGACCTGAGGCATCTGTAATCGTACCTGAAATCATCAATGGAAGTTCATAACCGATTTGCTTAAAGACTTCTTTGACCGCAAAGATTGCCGCTTTACAGTTCAATGTATCGAAAACTGTTTCGATTAATAGAATGTCAGCACCACCTTCAATTAAGGCGTGTGTTGCTTCGATATAATTTTCTTTGAGTTCATCGAAAGTAATATTACGGAATGCTGGATCATTGACGTTCGGTGAGATCGAACATGTACGTGATGTAGGGCCGAGTACACCTGCCACGAATCGTGGTTTATCTGGGGTAGAGTATTTATCACACGCAGCTCTCGCGAGACGTGCTGCTTCACGGTTGATCTCAGGTACAAGATCTTCCATGTGATAATCTGACATTGAAACACGTGTACCATTGAAGCTGTTGGTTTCAATAATGTCTGCACCAGCATCCAGATAAGCTTCATGGATACCCTGAATAATCTGCGGTTGAGTCAGTACTAAAAGGTCATTATTACCTTTGAGATCAGAAGCCCAATCTGCGAAACGTTCACCACGATAATCTTCTTCTTCTAATTTATGGCGTTGAATCATGGTTCCCATTGCACCATCAATAATCAAGATGCGTTGGGCGAGAAGTGATTGTAGGGTGGTAAGCGTGGACATTCAGAAACCCCAGTCGATGATGAAGATAAAAAGCAGGGGCATTGTAACAGAAGCGAACAAAAAGCGCGTATTTTCAGCATCAGGATGATGTAATTCATCCAGTCAGGTTGAAAATGTCATAAAAGCTTCATGAAATTGCAATAATTTCGGTGAATAATGGCTAAAAAGAAAACGTATATTTCGAAATATGACAAATAAGTTTCATATTTTGTTGTGTTTGTTGCAAAATCAGACAAACAGGTTTTATTGAACTTATTTTTAATTAAGATATTGTTTTTGTTATATAAAAATAAAAATAATCTTGGTTTGAATCAAAAAAAACATAAAAAAATATAAGAAAAATATGAAAATTTGGCTTCATATGACAGTCCTTTGTCATATAATTGTCATAATTTAATTAAACAATACAGAGGATTTTATTATCCTCTTACCGTCTACATGAATTCTAATCTTCCTCCTGTTTCGGATTCACCGCTTGCCAGTTCTACGGCAAAATCGACGAATGTACATGTTCCTATACCGAAATTTTTTATGCCGGTGTTTTTAACAATTATTATTGCAACACTTATTTATATTGGTTTTCAGGTGAGTGCTGACTTAGCGCATGTACCACCTTTGAGTTTATATTCAGTTATTCTTCTATCCACGGCACTTTTCATTGCTTTAGGCTTTGAATTTGTTAATGGTTTCCACGATACAGCCAATGCGGTTGCCACCGTGATTTATACCAATGCATTACCTGCACCTGTTGCAGTGATGTGGGCTGGTTTCTGTAACTTCCTTGGGGTTATGGTTGCGAGTGGTGCTGTTGCGTACGGTATTATTGCTTTACTTCCTGTTGAACTGATTATGAATGTCGGTAGTGGGGCTGGTTTTGCAATGGTATTTGCTTTGTTAATTGCAGCCATTCTTTGGAACTTAGGGACTTGGTTCCTTGGTATCCCAGCATCAAGCTCTCATACCTTAATCGGCTCGATTTTAGGTGTGGGGATCATGAACCATTTCTTAAATGCTTCAACTGGTGCAACCAGTGGCATTGATATGGATCAAGTCATTAAAGTGGGTAAGGCATTATTATTCTCACCTTTAATCGGTTTTGCTTTCGCAGCAATTGTATTCTTGTTGGTTAAAAAAATTTTTAAACGCCAATTAGAACTTTTTCAACCACCAGAAGGTAATAAGCCACCACCACCTCTCATCCGTGCAATTTTGATTTTTACATGTACGGGCGTGAGCTTTGCACATGGTTCTAATGATGGTCAAAAGGGCATGGGTTTAATCATGTTGATCTTGATCGGTTTAGTGCCATTAGCATATTCACTAAACAAAAGCTTAGATGCAAATCATCTTCAATCATTTGAAAAGCTTTCAAGTCAAACAGCTGCTGTGTTGAATGTAAATCAAAATGAATTATCTGATGAGAAAGCGCGTGCTGTACTCACTAAATATATTCAAACCAAAGAGCAAACACCTGAAGTTGTTCCAGCACTTGCAAGTATGACGGAACATTTAGGAACACGCGTTGCAAATTATGGTGATCTTAAAACTATTCCTGAGACCGCTGTAAGCGAAATCCGTAATGATATGTATTTAAGTACCACAACTTTCAAGCGATTAGATAAAGCGAAAGCTTTGCCAGAAATGGATAAAGACCAAGCCAAAGTGGTGAAAGAATACCGTAGTAATCTTGATTCATTCCTGCAATATATTCCAAATTGGGTTAAAGTTGCGGTGGCACTTGCGCTTGGCTTAGGTACGATGGTGGGGTGGAAGCGTATTGTTGTGACTGTCGGCGAGCGTATTGGTAAGAACCATATGACTTATGGTCAAGGGATGTCTGCTGAACTTGTTGCAATGACAACGATTGCTGCTGCTGATGGTTTAGGTATGCCAGTTTCAACAACTCACGTTCTAAACAGTGCTGTTGCAGGGACGATGGTTGCCAACAAGTCTGGGCTGAACTTCGCGACAGTGAAAACAATCCTTTCTGCATGGATATTTACCTTACCAGCGACGATTTGTTTATCTGGTGGTTTATACTGGTTATTCTTACAGTTTGTATCATGATTTGATTTACTTTAAAGCCAAATCATGTAAAAGCTTTGCCTCGGCAAAGCTTTTTTTATGGGTCATAAAATAGCGATAGATTGGACACAAACCAAGAATATTAGGCTCTAACTCAAGTCAATCTGTTCTAATTTGAAAGCCTGAAAGCCTGAAAGCCTGAAAGCCTGAAAGCCTGAAAGCCTGAAAGCCTGAAAGCCTGAAAGCCTGAAAGCCTGAAAGCCTGAAAGCCTGAAAGCCTGAAAGCCTGAAAGCCTGAAAGCCTGAAAGCCTTACGCGGCATGAACTGAAAGCCTGAAAGCCTGAAAGCCTGAAAGCCTGAAAGCCTGAAAGCCTGAAAGCCTGAAAGCCTGAAAGCCTGAAAGCCTGAAAGCCTGAAAGCCTGAAAGCCTGAAAGCCTGAAAGCCTGAAAGCCTGAATGCCTGAATGCCTGAATGCCTGAAGTAATGATTGTTCCTAAATAAGCGAAGAAGATCTACGTGAACCTATTACAAAAAGTTTTATTCCCCAAACGAGGAATATTTTTATTCTTGATTATCCGCTAAGATAACTGAGATACACAGTTTACTTAACTGCCTGTTTAGATCTATTTAAAAATATAGGCAATCGAAATTAGGGTTTACACTCCGCCATTCTCAGAAATCGAGAGTGGCTTTTTTTATTTCTCAGATAATTGCACCAATAAAAAAGGAGCTATTGAATAGCTCCTTTTTCAAATGATATTAGCAATTATGCTTGTTGGATTCCTGCGACAACCCAATTTTGTTGCGAGCCAACAGGTTTAACAAAGTGCCAAATTTCAGTAAATGGTTGTGGCAAGCTATTTAAATCTTCACTTACCGTACCTGTGAAACGAACGCTAACCACATATTGACCATTTTCAGTTGCAGTGTCTGCCACCATTGCATTCAGGTTACTAAATTCAGCAACATCCTGATCCTGATTGGCTATGATGTCCTGATACATTGAATTAAAAAGCTCAGGTGTTAAATAGCGGCGAATTTCTTCAACATTACTTGCACTATTGACAGATTGAATGTGGTTGAAACGCTGACGTGCAACACGCAGGAATGCAGCAGGTTCAGTACCATCAGGGAGTTGATTGCCACTACTCATTGATGCCCCGCCAAATGCTGCTTGAGGAGCAGCCGTACCGCCACCGACAGATTGACCAAAGATATTGGTGTTATCGCCAGCCGTTTGACGCATAGTTGGTTGTGGGCTTACAGGACGGCCAAAGTTGTTTTGACCGTTATTATTTGGAGCATATGGATTAGCTGCGGCTAATTTTTTTTTTGCGCCGAATTTACGGAATACAAAGAAGGCGATAGCAGCTGCAAGAAGAACCCAAAGCCAGCTAGGAATGCCGCCTTTTTCTTCTTGTTGAGCTTGTTCAGCAGCTTGTTGTTCTGTTGCAGTTGGATTCTTATCATCAGCAAGCGCATTTGCAGCAACTGCACCTACAGCAGCACCTGCTACACCAGCAGCAACCATAGAACCTACGCCTGGACCTGATTTTTGAGTCGTCGTAGTTTTAGTTGTAGGTTGTTGGTACGATTGAGTTGTAGTTGGCTGAGATTGAGTCGTCGTTGTTGAACGAGTCATACCATGACTTTTGCCACCGCCCGCACGTTTAGCTTCTGCAACTGGTGCTGCGACCAAAGTTGCCATCAATAAAGCTGCCATCAAGCCACGCTGGTGTACTTGCATCGAAAATTCCTATTTAATTCCAAGATGTAAGTGTATTTATGAAGGTATTCGTTGATAATTTCAACTAAAAAAGTATGTTTTTTTATGTCAACTCGTCACTCAATTGCATTGCTTCAGTGAGAGCTTCATGTAAGCGTGCAACGGCAATGATTTGAACGCCATCAATAGTTTTTTGCGGTGCATTAGCTCTTGGTAAAATGATATATTTAAAGCCATGCTTGGTCGCTTCTTTTAATCTTTCTTGACCATTTGGTACAGGACGAATCTCACCAGACAGTCCAACCTCACCAAAAACTGCCAATTGTTGTGGCAGGGCTTTACCTCTTAAACTTGATGCACAAGCCAATAAAACCGCAAGATCAGAGCCAGTCTCGGTAATCTTTAAACCACCCACTACATTGACATAAACATCTTGTCCTGAGGTTTGCACACCACCATGACGATGCATCACTGCAAGTAACATATTCAAACGGTTTTGCTCTAAGCCAAGTGCCACTCGACGTGGTTGCCCGTGTGCATCATCAACTAAGGCTTGAACTTCGACCAAGAGAGGGCGCGTTCCTTCACGGCTGATCATGACAATTGAACCAGGAATCGCTTCATCATAACGACTGAGAAAAATTGCAGATGGATTGGCAACTTCCCGAAGTCCTTTGTCGGTCATGGCAAAGACACCTAGCTCGTTGACTGCTCCGAAACGGTTTTTCACGGCACGAATCATACGATATCGAGAATCCGACTGACCTTCGAAATACAGTACGCAATCCACCATATGTTCAAGCACACGTGGTCCAGCTAAAGCACCTTCTTTAGTTACATGCCCCACGATAAATAACGCTGTTCCGCTATTTTTAGCAAAACGAGTAAGTAAGGCAGCAGACTCACGGATTTGTGAAACTCCACCTGGAGCAGATTGCAGAGTTTCTGTATATATGGTTTGAATTGAATCAAGAATGGCCACAGCAGGACGCTCTTGCGCGAGAACTTCACAAATACGTTCCACGCAAGTTTCAGCCATAACTCTGAGTTGGTCTGTAGGCAGATCTAAACGTTGAGCACGTAAGGCAACTTGAGAAAGTGATTCTTCGCCTGTGACATAAAGAGCTGAACTTTTCTTGCTAGCCATGTGAGTTGCGGTTTGCAATAAAATTGTTGATTTACCAATACCAGGATCACCACCAATCAGTACAACAGAGCCTGTAACCAAACCGCCACCGAGTACACGATCGAATTCGCTAATACCTGTCTGTAGACGAGTTTCATGTGAAATTGAGATTTGATTAAGGGTTGTGATATTAGCACTTTGACCAGCATAACCACCGCCCATTTTAGGCTGAGCTCTATGACTAACTGTTGGTTCCAGTCGAACTTCTACTAGACTATTCCATTCGCCACACTCAGAACATTGACCAGCCCATTTAGAATGATCTGCACCACATTGTTCACATCGATAAACAGTTTTAATTTTTGCCATATATAAAATTGAAAATTTGCGATAAATTAGTTAAAAAGTAGAGTAATTACGGAAAAGATCAATATCGTTCATTTTCTTGATAAGGAATTAAGATTAAACGGTGTTTTCGTAATTGACTGGTTAAAGGGAAGTGCTCAGAAAAATAACACGATATAAGACTTTTACAAGTAAGATATAGTCGGTTTTTGAGTCGAAAATTCTTTAAATTCACTTTTTCCACGGAAGGTCTTTGAGCATTTGCTCATTTGTTGTCATAAGAATTATATTGAATGGCATAAATATTGCTGATGCTCAGACAAATGAAAATGTATCAATTGATATATTTTTAAATTATACAAAAGGTTGATGTTTATGAGTGCAGCAGAAATTGTTGATTGGATAAATGGTATTATTTGGAGCAAAGCTCTGATCTATTTATGTTTAGGTGCAGGTTTATTTTTCTCCGTCCTAACAAGGTTTGTTCAAGTTCGTCAGATCAAAGATATGATAAGCCTCCTCATTAAAGGAGGCTCATCGGCACAAGGTATTTCTTCGTTTCAAGCACTCGCTGTTTCACTCTCAGGTCGTGTTGGTGTAGGTAATATTGCAGGTGTGGCAGCAGCAATTGGTTTTGGTGGGCCAGGTGCGGTCTTCTGGATGTGGCTTGTTGCATTTTTAGGAGCGAGTACTGCTTATGTTGAATCAACCTTAGGTCAAATTTATAAAGTTGAATATCAAGGACAATATCGTGGTGGACCCGCTTTTTATTTTGATAAAGGTCTAGGTCAGCGTTGGTTGGGTATTTTATTTGCGATTGCCGCGATCATTTCATGTGGTTTGTTTTTACCCGGTATTCAAGCAAATGCAGTAGGTAATGCTTTCACACAAATCACAGGTGAAGGTGCAATTGTTTTTGGAAATGTCGGCACTTATAAACTACTCGCTTTAGTTGTGATTGTAACACTACTTGCAGTCATCATTTTTGGTGGTATCAAACGTATTGCAAAATTCGCTGAATTTGTAGTGCCGTTTATGGCGGCTGGCTATATTGTAATGGCATTAATTATTGTCTTTATCAATATCGATAAGTTACCTGGTGTGATTTCCTTAATTTTCGCTGATGCCTTTTCTCCTATGGCAGGTCTTGGTGCTGCAATTGGTTGGGGAGTAAAACGTGGCGTGTATTCTAACGAAGCAGGTCAGGGTACAGGACCACATGCCGCTGCCGCAGCTGAGGTAGAGCATCCTGCTCAACAAGGTTTAGTACAAGCATTCTCAATTTATATCGATACTTTATTTGTTTGCTCTGCTACTGCATTTATGATTCTTATTACTGGAATGTACAATGTTCAAGGTACTCTAGAGGCAGGTCAATTTATTGTACAAAATGTTGCCGCCACGGCTGAAATTGGCTCTCCTGCGTTTACTCAAATGGCAGTAAGTACAGTATTTGGTGGTTTTGGACAAATCTTTGTTGCATTAGCTGTATTCTTCTTCGCATTTACAACGATTGTTGCGTATTACTATATCGCTGAAACCAATATTACTTATTTAAGTTATATTACTAAAACTCCATCTTTATTATTTATCACCAAATGCTTCATCATTCTTTCTGTTTCATATGGTGTAATCAGTGCAACAGGTTATATTTGGGGAATTGGAGATATCGGTGTAGGTTTAATGGCTTGGATTAATATCATTGGTATTATTGTCACTTACTTCATTTGGAAACCAACGATTAAAGCGTTGAGAGATTATGAACAGCAGCAAAAAGCGGGTGTTAAAGAGTTTACTTTTGATCCAGTAAAACTTGGTATTCGTAATGCTACGTTCTGGGAAGATCGTATTAAGAATAAACAAAACTAATATCATAATAAATTAAAGTAAATATCTAGATATAAAGGCAGCCTTCAGAGGCTGCTTTTTTATTGCCTAATTTTTAAGCTATTGAAAAATATGGAGTCAAAAAAGTGCATTGAGTTGGTACATCCTTGTGCGTATGATCAGGTCCATTTGTATTTAACTTGAAATGTTGAGTTGTACAGACAGAAAATTGGCTAGCTAAAACATCATCAAAGCAATTTACAATGCAAGAAGATGCCATTAAATGGTGCGAATTGTCATTTTGATTTGAGCATTAGCTAACGAACGAAAAATACTTGAGAGTTTTTGTAAAAATGTCGAATCAAAATTTAGGTGAGGCCAACGAGCAAAGTGAGCTTCACCGTAGTCTATCTAATCGACATCTTCAACTGATTGCAATTGGTGGAGCAATCGGAACGGGATTGTTTATGGGGTCAGGCAAAACCATTAGTTTAGCTGGACCATCTATTTTATTCATTTATGGCTTGATCGGTATCATGGTGTTTTTCGTCATGCGTGCTTTAGGTGAATTACTCTTATCGAATTTAAAGTATAAATCTTTTATTGATTTATCCACTGATTTAATCGGTCCTTGGGCGGGTTATTTTGTTGGATGGACATACTGGCTATGTTGGGTCACGATTGGTATTGCCGACCTATCAGCCATTATTTACTATCTTGAATTTTTCAATGGGGGTGAGTCATTTACTCCATTGGGCGGATTGTTGATTAGTAGTGTTGCGATTCTATTTGTACTTGGGTTGAACCTTGTCACCGTAAAATTATTCGGTGAAATGGAATTCTGGTTTGCAATGGTTAAAATCACAGCAATTATTGTCTTAATTGCGGTTGGTTTATGGATGATCTTTACGGGGTTCACTAATGCTGCGGGTACAACGGCGAGTATTAGCAACTTGTGGACACATGGTGGTATGTTCCCTAAAGGGTTAGATGGCTTCCTCGCAGGCTTCCAAATTGCAATTTTCGCCTTTGTCGGTGTAGAGCTGGTCGGTACAACCGCTGCTGAAACACAAGATCCACAACGTAACTTACCGAAAGCGATTAACTCAATTCCAATTCGTATCATTATTTTCTACGTATTGGCATTGTTCGTGGTGATGTGTGTAACTCCTTGGGATCAAATTAACCCTAAAGTCAGCCCATTCGTAAACATCTTCTCACAAGCAGGTATTGCTTCTGCGGCGATTATTATGAATTTGGTGGTGTTATCTTCAGTGATGTCATCAATGAATAGTGGTGTATTTTCGACCAGTCGTATGCTATTTGGTTTATCAACGGATAAGCAAGCACCAAAATTATTTGGTAAATTGTCTAAATCTGCCGTTCCTTCAAAAGCATTGGTTTTCTCATCAATCTGTATCTTTATTGGTGCATTTGTACAGTTCATTTATAAAGTACAGACGGGAACCAATGATGAAGTGACAGCCTTTACTCTAGCAACCACTTTATCAACCATCCTGTTTATCTGTGTGTGGATTGTGATTATGTGGAGTTACATTAACTACCGCAAAAACCGTCCTGAGTTACATGCACAATCAACCTTTAAACTTCCTGGTGGCGTGTTTACTTGTTGGGTGGTTATTTTATTCTTTCTTGCAACGATTTATTTCCTTGCTTTGGATGAAACCACTTTAGAGTCACTTAAAGTTAGCCCAATCTGGTTTGTTATTTTGGCAATTGGTTATTTCTTAAATAAAAAGAAGTAAGCAGTTAAAGAAGTAATTGACATGAACGTCGGCATCTAAGTCGGCGTTTTTTTATGGATATTGTTTTATTCCTTCAAGTTTAGACTTTAGCCAATCTGATGATCACGCTATACTGCTCCGAATTGTAAAAGTTAGGTGCTCAGATGCGTCAAGTCATTTGTTCGATCGGTTTATTATTCAGTAGTGTGGTACTTACTGCATGTGGTCAGTCAGGGGCATTGCAATTACCTTCTGATATCAATCATGACAAACGTGCAAAATACCTGCTTTATAAAAATGAAACGTCTCAGGCTAAAACGTCATCTGATGATGTGAAAGCTGAAAACCAAGCAGCAACATCTTCAACAGTATCACAGACAACCTCACCTTAAGTTTTTAAATAAGGACATCTTCATGAGTTTCACTCGCATTAATGGAGTATTGCATGCTGAGCAATGTTCATTAGATCAGCTCGCACAGCAATTTGGCACGCCTTTATATGTTTACTCAAAATCTACATTTGAGAAGCATTATTTAGATATGCATCGTGCTTTTGATTTTATTGATCATCAAATCTGTTTTGCAGTGAAGTCAAACTCAAATATCGCTGTTCTGAATGTATTAGCAAAACTTGGTGCAGGTTTTGATATTGTGACGGGTGGGGAACTAGCACGTGTTCTCGCAGCAGGTGGTGAACCTTCAAAAATTGTATTTTCTGGTTTAGGTAAATCTGAAGCTGACATTGAAAAGGCTTTGACCGTAGGTATTGCATGTTTCAATGTTGAATCTCATGCTGAACTTGATCGGATCCAAAAAGTAGCCGCAAAATTAGGCAAAAAAGCCCCGATTTCATTACGTGTAAACCCAGATGTGGATGCGAAAACTCATCCCTATATCTCAACAGGTTTGAAAGAAAACAAATTTGGTATTCCAAGTGATACGGTCAATGAGACTTATCAATATGCGGCGTCATTACCAAATCTTGAGATTGTCGGTATTGACTGTCATATTGGATCACAGTTGACAGAAACCAAGCCTTTTGTTGATGCGCTTGATCGTGTGGTTTTAATGATTGAACAGTTGAAAGGTCTGGGCATCAACCTCAAACATATTGATATCGGTGGTGGTTTGGGAGTTTGTTATAAAGATGAGACCCCGCCAAGTGTTGCCGAATACGCCAATGCCATGCGTCCAGCTTTGGAAAAACTGGGTCTAAAAGTCTATATGGAACCAGGACGTAGTATTTCTGCCAATGCAGGCGTACTTTTGACCAAAGTTGATTTACTCAAACCAACCAATCATCGTAACTTTGCCATTATTGATGCAGCGATGAATGACTTAATTCGCCCTGCTTTATATGAAGCGTGGATGGATATTCAGTCAGTCAATCCAAATCCCGATGTTGAAGTTAAAACTTGGGATTTGGTTGGTGCAATCTGTGAAACAGGTGATTTCTTGGGTAAAGAGCGTGATTTAGCACTTCAAGAAAATGATGTCCTTGCTGTATTAGGTGCAGGTGCCTACGGTTTTGTAATGAGCTCGAACTACAACACGCGTGGTCGTGCTGCCGAAGTTATGGTCAGTGGTGATCAAGCCTATGTAATTCGTGAACGTGAAAGCATAGAATCACTTTGGGAAAAAGAACGTTTATTGCCTGAGGAGTAAATTGAGATGTATTTAGAATTTACCAAAATGCATGGTTTGGGCAATGATTTTATGGTCGTTGACCTGATCACGCAGCGAGCTTATTTAGATACTATCACCATTCAGCGTTTAGCCGATCGTCATTTTGGTGTGGGTTTTGATCAACTGTTGATTGTTGAACCACCTGATTTTCCTGATGTTGATTTTAAATATCGTATTTTTAATGCCGATGGTTCAGAAGTAGAACAATGTGGTAATGGTGTACGTTGTTTTGCTCGCTTTGTACATGAACGTCAACTGACGACCAAAACTAAAATTCGTGTACAAACCAAGGCTGGAATTGTAGAGCCTGAATTGGGTGCCAATGGGTGGGTTCGGGTTAATATGGGCCCACCAAAATTTCTTCCAGAAGAAATTCCATTTCTTACCCAAGAACATGAAGATATTGAAGACTTATACGCACTAGAACTTGCAAACAATCAAAGTATTAATATTGATGTTGTGAACATGGGGAATCCTCATGCTGTGACTATCGTACCTGATGTCTTAACTGCTGATGTTGAGCGTATTGGCCCACAAGTAGAATCACATACACGGTTCCCTTCACGGGTGAATGCTGGATTTATGCAGATCATTGATGAAAAGCATATTCGTTTACGTGTGTTTGAACGTGGTGTCGGCGAGACTTTAGCCTGTGGTACAGGGGCTTGTGCAGCAGCGGTGAGTGGTATGCGCCGTGGTTTACTTGCCAATGAAGTTGAAGTTCAGCTTGCAGGTGGTAAGTTGCATATCGCTTGGCGTGAAGGTGATGTGGTTTGGATGACAGGTCCAACCACGCATGTTTATGATGCGCGTCTGGATTTACGATATTTTCAGGGTTGAAAATTAAACAAGCATAAACCTATCTTGCGAGATGTGGGATAGGTTTTTTTATAACTAAAAAGGACATAAAAATGAATGGATTTGCAGCAGGGACACTGGTTCATACAAACAAAGGGTTGATCCCTATTGAAAAAATCAATGTTGGAGATATGGTGTTATCTAAGCCTGAAAATGTTGAAAGAGAATTAGTATATCAACCTGTTACAAAGACATTTATATCTGATAAGAGGGAGGTTTGGGCGCTATTTCATCAAAATTGTGATGCAATAGACTGGAGAAAAGATTTAAAAGTAGTTTTTGTCACGGGTGGGCATCCTATTTGGGTGCAAGAGTATGAAGGGTCAAATGCAGTTGACCCTGTACAAGTAAATGGCTGGATGCGCCCAGATGAATTGTTTGAACAAAGTGCAGTGGCGATTGCAAAAGTGTCTGCATCTGGTCAGTTTGTAGAAATGTATGCTCAGCCAGTATTAGCAACACCTTATAAAGATATCGGTTATCTAGTGTCGAGCTGGGATCATATGCCAGAGTTTGTGATTGAGTCTAAGGAGAATAAAGTACAGGCGTATGATGTTGAGCATATCTTTGATCGACAGGGTAGAGAGCTAACTATAGATGAATCAAATAGTGTTAATAAAATATTAACAGGTCATGAAAGCCTGGATGTAGTTCAAAGATTTATGACATGTTTTGAGCAAAATAAACATGGTGGATTTTATGACCGTTATAAAACACGTGCATATAATTTTAATGTAGCTAATTATTATACTTATTTTGTTGAAGAAAGAGGTATTTGGGTACATCAATGACTCATTTAGTTTTTCTTCCAGGTGCATCAGGCAATACAGAGTTTTGGAATCCGTTGACTGCACAATTGCCTAAGAGCTATACCAAACAGGTCATTACATATCCAGGTTTTTATGGTGTGGCTGCACATCCAGATATAAATAATTTTGATGATTTAACTGATTATGTGGTTGCACAGATTCAACAACCCTCGATTTTAATTGCTCAATCAATGGGTGGTATTTTTGCCATCGCAGCCATATTACAAAAGACTGATCTGCTCAAAGGCTTGGTTCTGATGGCAACTTCGGGAGGTATCAATTTAGACCCGTTTCAAGTTCAGGATTGGCGACAGGCGTATCAGCAAGAATATTTGCAATATCCCGATTGGTTTGTTACAGCAAAGGTAGACTGTGAAGCTCAATTGGTACATATTCAACAACAGGTTTTATTATTGTGGGGAGATCAGGACCTGATTAGCCCTGTTGCTGTGGGACAACATTTACATCATATCTTTAAGAAATCTGAGCTTTATGTGATTCAAGGCGGAGAGCATGATTTTGCTGAGCAGTATGCAGATGAAGTTGCTATTTATATCAACGATTTTATAAAGCAATTTTAGGGAGTTGAGTGTGCAGACAGCTTTACAACTCCTTTCCATGTGGTTAAAAGAGCGGATGATTCAAAATCAGTCTGAACACACCATCACGGCCTATCAACGAGATCTCACTGATTTCTTTAGTTTTTGTGAAAACAAACAATTACAATTACAGGATGTTGAAGCTTCAGACTTACGTGAATATTTAGCCGAGCGTGTTGAACGCGACCACCTGAGTTCCAGTAGCCTGCAACGTCACTTGACCTCCATCCGCCAATTTATGAAATGGGCTGAGCAAGGACAATATTTACAGCAGAATCCATCAGAAGATTTTAAGTTAAAACGTCAGCCCCGACCTTTGCCAGGCATGATTGACATTGAAACCATCAATCAGATTCTGGATCAGCCTGCACCTGAAAAACCAGTTGAGCAGCAATTATGGTTAAGGGATAGGGCGATGCTTGAGCTGTTATATTCGAGTGGTCTACGTTTAGCCGAGTTACAGGGTTTAACTGTCAAGGATATTGATTTTAATCGACAGTTATTACGCATTACAGGTAAGGGCAATAAAACGAGAGTTGTGCCGTTTGGAAGCAAGGCAAAACAAGGCTTGATTGAATGGCTAAAAATCTATCGGATATGGCAGGGTGGTTTTGCCGCAGATTCAGCCGTGTTTATTTCACAAAAAGGCAATGCGCTGACTCCACGACAAATTGAAAATCGGGTCAAGTTACAGGCCCAGCGGGCAGGGATCAGTGTCGATTTGCATCCACATTTATTACGGCATTGTTTTGCCAGCCATTTGCTTTCCGCCAGTGGTGATCTACGTGCAATTCAGGAAATGTTGGGTCATAGCAACTTGTCCACCACTCAAATCTATACCCATGTCGACTTTGAACAATTGATGAATGTATATGACCAAACCCATCCTCGGGCGCAGAAAAACTGAATCCTGATATATTATGTTGCAAAATTGGATGTAAAATAGGCAACTTATTTTACAGGGCACACTTGAACAGTGCTTAAACAATATTCTCACTTTATTGCCCATTTTTTGCAAAAACTGTTGGGTGTTTGGATTTGCCCGAAATGATCCGTTACAGAACATCTGCTTTTTGTCTGCAAGATATATTTTAGATGGTTGAATTTTATAAAATATTAATAAAATCAAAATGTAATATTGATAAGAATGGACAGCTTAATTGAGTTGATTTTTCAGTGCTCTAAATTAGTGAACTGAGCATTTCATCTTTTTTACAGTCATAGCGAAAATTGTGACTTGACCGAAATGCCAAATACATTGCAAGATAGGGCACCTAAAAAGTTTCGATCGAAGAGTTAGAATGCTCTTCACTACATTTACTTGCTTAGAACAGCCGAGGATTACATGAAGGCTCTTGTCGCTGTAAAACGTGTGGTTGATGCCAACGTTAAAGTTCGTGTTAAGCCGGACAATACTGGGGTTGACCTAACTAACGTTAAGATGTCAATTAACCCATTCTGTGAAATCGCAGTCGAAGAAGCGGTTCGCTTAAAAGAAAAAGGAACGATTTCAGAAATCGTTGTTGTTTCAGTGGGTTCTAAAGACGCGCAAGAACAAATTCGTTCTGCAATGGCTTTAGGTGCTGACCGTGGTATCTTAGTTGAAACTGCTGATGAAATTGGCGCTTTAGAAGTTGCTAAAATTTTAAAAGGCGTTGTTGATGCTGAAAAACCAGAACTAATTCTTCTTGGTAAACAAGCAATTGATGATGACTCTAACCAAGTAGGTCAAATGCTTGGTGCTTTACTTGGTGCTGGTCAAGGTACTTTTGCATCTGAAGTTAAAGTTGACGGCGGTAAAGTACAAGTTACTCGTGAAGTTGATGGCGGTTTACAAACTGTTGAGCTTGGTCTTCCAGCAATCATCACAACTGACTTACGTTTGAATGAGCCACGTTATGCTGCTCTTCCAAACATCATGAAAGCGCGTAAAAAACCGCTTGATACTAAGTCTCCTGCTGACTACGGCGTTGCAACTGGTACTAAACTTAAAACAGTTAAAGTTGAAGCACCTGCTGAACGTAAAGCTGGCGTACAAGTGAAGTCTGTAGACGAACTTGTTGAAAAATTGAAAAATGAAGCGAAAGTGATCTAATACAGAAGGATAAAATCATGAGTATTTTAGTTATCGCTGATCACAACAACCAGTCACTTAACGGTGCAACTTTAAACGTTGTTGCGGCAGCTCAAAAAATCGGTGGTGATATTACTGTATTAGTAGCTGGTTCTGGCGCTCAAGCAGTTGCTGATGCTGCTGCTAAAGTTGCTGGTGTGAGCAAAGTATTACTTGCTGACAATGCTGCTTATGCGAACCAATTGGCTGAAAACGTTGCTGGCTTAGTTGCGGATTTAGCGAAAGGTTACAAATACGTATTAGCTGCATCTACAACAACGGGTAAGAACATTCTTCCACGTGTTGCTGCACTTCTTGACGTAAGCATGATTTCAGACATCATTGCTGTTGAATCTGCAAATACTTTCAAGCGTCCTATCTATGCAGGTAACGCAATCGCAACTGTTCAATCTGACGAAGCAATCATCGTTGGTACAGTTCGTGGTACAGCATTTGATGCTGCAGCTGCTGAAGGCGGTTCTGCTGCAGTTGAAGCTGTTGCTGAAGCGAAAGATGCTGGTATTTCTAAGTTTGTAAGCGAAGAAATCGTGAAACTTGATCGTCCAGAATTAACTGCTGCGCGTATCGTTGTTTCTGGTGGTCGTGGTGTAGGTTCTGGTGAAAACTATCACAAAGTACTTGACCCATTGGCTGATAAGCTTGGTGCTGCTCAAGGTGCTTCACGTGCTGCGGTAGATGCTGGTTTCGTACCAAACGACTTCCAAGTTGGTCAAACTGGTAAAATCGTTGCGCCAGATCTTTACTTGGCAATCGGTATCTCTGGTGCGATTCAGCACTTAGCGGGTATGAAAGATTCTAAAGTTATTGTTGCAATCAACAAAGACGAAGAAGCGCCAATCAACAGCGTTGCTGACTACTGGTTAGTGGGCGATTTGAACACTGTTGTACCAGAATTGGTATCTAAACTTTAATTCTCTGAATTAAGTTTGAAACGCTCCGAAAGGGGCGTTTTTTTATGTTAAAAATAAGAATAAATAAATGAGAGCATTGCCGATGAATTGTACTTTTAAGACCTATTTTCTGATGCTGGCTCATTATAATCAGTGGGCAAATCAAAAGTTATTTTGTACGCTCATCGGCTTAACAGAGGAGCAATTAAATCAAGATTGTAAAGTTTATTTTAAATCCCTTATGCGAACGGCAAATCATGTGTTGGTAGGAGAGATACTTTGGTTTGAGCGTATCAAAGGTGTTGTTGCATCAACGTATACTTTGGATGAAATTCTTTATAATCAACTCGCCCAATTAGAGAATGCTTGAATTGAACATGATCAAAGTCTGATAAATTTTATTCATGAACATGATGAAGTTTCATTCCATCAAACCATTAGTTATGTCCGTCGAGGTCAAATTTATATTGAGCCTTTGATTGAAATATTGGCACACCTATTTAACCATCAAACGCATCATCGAGGTCAAATGCACAGCATGATCTTTGAGCTAACAGCAAAGTCCTTGGAGCTAGACTTAATTTTCTTTCAAAGAGAATGTGCCTATTTATACCGCTGATTTTAAAAAACTGGATTGAATATTTTATTAAAAATACCTTTATTTTGATTAAAAAGTAACCTTTTATTCTGTTCACTAAAAAATGGAAAACTAGATTTTTAACTTATTAATTCTAATAAATTTTTTATTGTAAAAAAATGCTATTTTCAGATTAGCAAACTCCCAGTTAACCTGTCATTTATGCTATAATTTTTAGCTATATTTTTTAATTTTAGTTCAATTTTCTGAACTAATTTTTTGCAAGATTGAATACATAAAAACAAGTAGAGCCATCTACTTGTAAACAAGGAGTATGCATGAGCGTATCGGAAATTAGACCGATTGCCATTGAGGACGAACTCAAGCATTCATATCTAGATTATGCGATGAGCGTAATTGTATCTCGTGCATTGCCAGATGTGAGAGACGGTCTTAAACCTGTTCACCGTCGTGTGTTGTTTGCAATGCATGAATTGGGCAATGATTATAACAAAGCATACAAAAAGTCTGCTCGTGTTGTCGGGGACGTGATCGGTAAATACCACCCTCATGGTGACATCGCAGTATATGAAACAATCGTTCGTATGGCGCAAGACTTCAGTTTGCGTTACATGTTAGTTGATGGTCAGGGTAACTTCGGTTCGGTCGATGGGGATAGCGCAGCAGCAATGCGTTATACCGAAGTTCGTATGCAAAAGTTGACCCATGAAATCTTAGCAGACTTAGAAAAAGATACTGTTGATTGGGAAGATAACTACGACGGTTCTGAGCGTATTCCTCAAGTCATGCCGACACGTATTCCAAATCTTTTGATTAATGGTACGACAGGTATTGCGGTAGGTATGGCGACCAATATGGCGCCACATAACATGACAGAAGTCGTGAATGCATGTTTAGCCTACGCCAATAACCCGAATATTTCGATTGAAGGCTTGATGGAACACATTACGGGTCCAGATTTCCCTACAGGCGGTATTATTTACGGTAAATCAGGCATTGTTGATGCCTATCGCACTGGTAAAGGCCGTTTGCATATTCGTGGTAAATATCACTTCGAAGAAGATCAAAAAACGGGTCGTACAACGATTGTGTTTACTGAGATTCCTTACCAAGTTAACAAAGCAAAAACCATTGAGCGTATTGCCGAGTTAGTCAAAGAAAAGAAACTTGAAGGTATTTCTGAACTGCGCGACGAGTCAGATAAAGACGGTATGCGTATTGCGATCGACTTGAAGCGTGGTGAAAATGCAGAAGTTGCGGTGAATAACTTATTCCTGCATACCCAACTTCAAAACTCGTTCAGCATTAACATGGTTTGCTTAGACAACGGTCAGCCTAAGTTGATGAACCTGAAAGATATTATTGCGGCATTTATTCGTCATCGCCAAGAAGTCGTGACTCGCCGTACCATGTTCGAATTGCGTAAAGCACGTGAACGTGGACATATCTTAGAGGGTTTAACGGTTGCCTTGGCAAATATTGATGCCATTATTGAAACCATTAAAACTTCTGCTAACCCCGCTGAAGCACGTGAGCGTTTACAGGCAGGTGAGTGGGCAGGCGGTGGTGTGGTTGCACTACTTGAAAAAGCAGGCGCGATTTCTGTTCGTCCCGATGAGATTGAAGGCGAAGACCCTACACGTCCATTTGGCTTGTCAGGTGATATTTATCGTTTATCTCCAACACAGGTTGCCGCAATTCTGGAATTGCGTTTGCATCGTTTAACGGGTCTCGAACAAGACAAGTTACATGCAGAATATTCTGAAATCTTAGGTCAAATCGCTGAATTAACAGCAATTCTCAATGATTTTAATTTATTGATGAATGTGATCCGTGAAGAGCTTGCTTTAATCTTGCAACAATATGGTGATGGGCGTCGTACTGAAATTGTTGAATCAGGCGTTGATTTCTGCCGTGAAGATTTGATCCCAGAAGAACAAGTGGTATTGACTGTTTCTCAAACAGGTTATGCGAAAACTCAACCACTTTCTGATTATCAAGCGCAACGTCGTGGTGGTCGTGGTAAGTCTGCAACTTCGATGAAAGATGATGATATTATTCAACATTTGATTGTTGCATCGAATCACGCGACAGTATTGTGCTTTACCAATGTTGGTAAAGTTTATCGCTTGAGAGTGTTTGAGGTTCCGCAAGCTTCACGTGGTGCAAAAGGTCGTCCAATTATTAATTTGCTTCCATTGGATGCAAATGAAACCGTGACTGCAATCTTACCGTTGACTGAATTCCCTGAAAATCACTATGTATTCATGGCAACAGCATCAGGTACGGTTAAACGTGTTGAATTAGCACAATTTAGCAATGTTCGTTCTAATGGTTTACGTGCGATTGAGTTGAACGAAGAAGATACTTTAATCGGTGTTGCAATTACCGATGGTAATCAGCAGATCATGTTGTTCTCGAACGAAGGGAAGGCAATTCGTTTTGCTGAAACAGATGTTCGTGCGATGGGACGTACGGCCAAAGGCGTGCGTGGTATGCGTGTGAGTTTTGCAAGCAATACCATTGAATCTGAAGATGCTGAAGTCGAAAATGATGATAGCGATGACAATGATGATTCATCAGATTCGAATGTTGTCAGTCGTATTGTTTCACTTGTGGTTGTACCTGAAACGGGTGAAGTACTGTGTGCTTGTGCAAACGGTTATGGTAAACGTACACCAGTGGATGACTTCCCAACCAAGAAACGTGGTGGTAAAGGTGTGATTGCAATCAAGACCAGCGAACGTAATGGTGAGCTTGTCGGTGCGGTATCTATTGATGAAAGCAAAGAACTGATGTTGATTTCTGATGGTGGTACATTAGTGCGTACCCGTGCTGCTGAGGTTGCAACCACAGGTCGTAATGCACAAGGTGTTCGTTTAATCCGCTTAAGCGATGCTGAAACCTTAGTCGGTGTTGTTTCGATTGCAGCTGTAGAAGATGACGAAGAGTTAGACGTTACAGAAGAAACGGAAAATACAGAGGTTGAGGCTGTAACTTCTGAAGAAGCGACAGTAGAACCAAAAGATGATACGCCAGAAGCGTAAGTCATCTAAGATCATAAAAAAGGAAGCTAATCGGCTTCCTTTTTTATTGATTTCATCATCACTAATCGATAATAAGAAAGTGCCAGTAAAATTGCAGCTACCGTCGCAAGATAAATAAGTTTAGGAACAACAATGGATGTTGCGACCCCCATCTGATTCAGTTGTACGAACACTTGTACGCCATTGGTGGATGGTAGTAACCACGCCAAGAATTGCATCCATTCAGGCATAGCTTGATGTGGCCATGCTGTTCCTGTTAATAGAAACAAAGGCACTGAAGTCACAATAATTAAATGTCCGACTCGTTCGGGCATATCCACCAATGAGCCAATAAGCGTTGCTAAACCAATGATACAACTCACATAAATTGGAACAGCGAATAGCATTCCCCAGAAATTACCCCCATGCGGATATTCATATAACCAAAATGTAAAGCCAAATAAATAGAGACAACCTAAACATCCGATGGTTAATATTGCGGCAAAAATCGCAAAAAATTCTGATCGGTTGGCAACCCAACCTTTTTCTCTATAGCTCGCAATCAACATTGCGAGTCCGAGTAATATGGTTTGATGAATAATAAGACTAGATACAGCAGGAAAAATATAGCTGCCATAGCCAGATAATGTATTAAATAGAGGAATCTGATGAATTGAGATCTCAGGATGAAATGAAGAAGCTTTGCCAAATTTTTCTAAATATTCTTGTAAACTCGCTTCAATTGAAGTCGCTAGACCAATTCCCACTTCTTTGGTTCGAATGAAATAGGCTGTACTTAGGTAAAGACCGATTCCACCCATTTCGCCGCGTTTCAAACTATTGGTAAGATTTTCGGGTAAGAGTAAAATGCCTTCAGCTTTCTGATTTTTTACGAGTTTCTCAGCCTCTAGGAAATTATCGGTAACTGTTGTGATTCGAATATGTGGACTATTAGCAGCTTGACTAATAATTTTTGAGGTTAAAATACTTTGTTCTTGGTCAACAATTACAATTGGGATGTCTGCTGCCGACTGAGCTTTATAAGCAGTAGGATAGAAAAAACTATACATGATTACAGCTGCAATCAATGTGGTAAATACAGAACTATTTGCAACAATATTTTTAAACGTTTGGATGTAATAGAAGCAAAATGATTTCATTGATTTTGCTCCTGAATATTTTTCTTCAATAAACGAATACTTAAACCTAAATAAAGAGCAGAGAAAATAACTAAAATACCAAAAGGAATAAGAGATACGGAAATATCGCTACCGATCACCCATTGCTCAGTTTGTAGTTTCGCATAAGGCGTATATGGAATAATCATTGACCAAAATTGAGTAAATGCTGGTGCATTATTCAGGGGGAGAGTAATTCCCGAGAAACTAGGTGATGATCCACCGTAAAGTGCAATAAAACCAAAGGTTTTAGGTAGATCTTTGGTGGCTAATACAACAGTACTGCTGATGACAGCATAAGAAAAATAAAGTAAAAATTGTGCAAGCAAAATTAGGCTGAGCGAGCCTGCAATAAAGTAGCCACGAATATGTGCTAGCCAAAACATCCAGCACCCTGTCCACGCACAAAAAATAAAGACATAGGTCAGGATTTTACCTAATAGGCTAGAAATAATGTGTTTTGAGTCAACCCATTCATTCAGGGTTTTCCTTTTAAATTCCTGTCCGATCGCAAAAGCCACACAACAGCAAAGCAGTAGATGTAGCACTGCAGGCACCATGAATGGTTCCAGAAACAGTTCATAGCTCATATTAGGATTATATAGCGTAGAAATCTTAATATTTGGTGTGGGAACATCCAAGTAGGGGATTACATTTGATAAGTAACTCTGTCCCGTATAATCTGCCATACCGTTTAATGTACTCATCAGCATTGCAGAGGAAATGGTATTTCCAATACTAAAAAAGGACTGGTTATAGGCAATGCTGATTTGAGCATCCTGTGCTTTTACTAATCTTTGTTCTGCACCATCGGGGATTAAAACGAATCCCCATGCTTCAGTTTTATTAATAAGCTGTTCGGCTTCATCTTGGCTAGTGGTGATGGTTTTTACTTGTAAAGTATGATTGATACTCAGTGCATGGATGACTTTACGGCTCATTTCACTTTGATCTTGATCAATCACAACGATAGGTAAATGCTCAGCTTTACCCGATGCAAACATATTGCCAAAAAGAAGAATCACCAACAAAGGGGCAATGATCGCCATAAAAAAATCAGCTTGATGGCGTTTTAAATAGCGCAACTCCCGAAGCATTACTGCAAACATCGGTTACTTTGCCTCTGCAATGTTAAATAAAACACTCATACCGACTTTTAGGTCTGGAATGGTTTGTTCTGGTACTAAATGAAATTTGAAGCTACGAATATCATAACCGCCAGTTTGTCTTGTTGTCTTAATCGTTGCAAAATCACCTTCGGCATCAATTTTTTTCACTTTAAAATTTGCTTTATGGTTGAGTGCAGGAATAAAACCTTCCAGAGTTTTGGTTTTATAGACTGAGCTATACAGGTCTTCACGGACATTCAAACTTACCCATAAATCATGGTCTTCAATAATGCTTACTACAGGGATGCCTGTCGCGACTAACTCAGTTGGTTTACCGTAAGTTTTAGAAACAGTACCATCAGTCGGTGAATACAGTTTGGTCTCTTCGGTTAAAGCATCGGCTTCTTTTACCGCAGCTTGAGCCATAGCCACTTGTGCATCAGCAGTTGATTTTTGTTGCTCCGTACTGCCTCTTTTTGCGCGTGCGTACTGTTGATAAGCTGCTTCAGCAGTTTCACGTGCCGAAGTTTGGGCGGCTAACATTTCATCACGGCGTTGACGAGAAATGACACCTTGTTGAAATAAATTTTCACCACGTTTATAAGTGGTTGCAGCCAAATCTGCTTGGGTTTTCATTGCTTGCCAGTTGGCGTATAAGGTTTCGATATTCTCTTGCTGAGCACCACGATATACGGTTGAATGAAATGCTGTAGCACTTTGTAAAGCTGCTTGTGCTTGCTCTTTTTTTGCTTCTAATTCTGGGCTCACAAAACGAACCAAAGCCTGTCCTTTTTTAACGGGTTGTCCATCAGTGACGTAAAATTCTTCAATACGGCTTGGAACTTTGGTGCTGATATGTACTGTTTCTGCTTCAACGCGACCTTGTAATTCAATGGTCTGAGGTTGATAAGCTTTCCATAGACCAAATGCAATTAAACCGAATAATAAAATAAGGATAATTAACCCAATAAGTTTGAATTTCCCATTTTTAGATGATTTATTCGGTGGAATTTTTTTATTCAAAGGTGCTGTTTCAGTGTCTACTTTTTCTGTATGTTCAATTAGAGAAACTGGTTCAGATGCTGTTTCTTTTGTTTGAGCATCTGTTGTTTGATTGACTTGATCTGTATCACGTTCTGAATTGGATGATGATGGATTCTGGCTCATAAATTTCTCCAATTAGCGGATATAGTCAGTACGTGGTTGATTAACGTAAAGCTTAAATTCATCAATAGAACCATAGCTTTGTAATAAGGTGGCCAAAGATAAAATATATTTATACGAGTTGAGTGCCATTTCAGTTTTTAAAGTACTTAAAGCATTTTGTGCGTCAATCACTTGCGTTGCAGTACCCATACCTTCTTTAAATGAAAGTTGTTGGATTCTTAAATTTTCTTGAGCTGCTTTGGTATTCTGGGTAAGTAATTGATGGCTATTTTGCGAAGAGTTTAATTCACTATAAGATTTGTATAAAACATTTTCGACTTCTTGTTTTGTCCGTTCAGTCATAAGCTCTGCTGCATATTTTTTGAGCTCTGCTGCACGGATATTTTTATTATTGTCTATACCTGAGAATAAATTGTATTTTGCCATCACACCAACAATCCAATTTTCTTTGCTATCTAAGCCGTATTCTCCAAAAGCAAAAACACTTGGTTTTTTAGAGGCTTGTTGAACTTTCACATTTTCATTGGCCAATTCAGTATCTATTTGTAGTTTTTTAATCAAACTTGAGTTCTGATCATAATTTGCAAGCAATTTATCCAAAGAATGATTCTGAGTTAAATTCACAAAAAGTGGGGTGCTTAGACTGACACTTTCTTTGGTTTGTAATAGATTCTGTAAACTAAATTCGCTCGCTTTTAAATTAGACTGTGCATTTTGGTAAGTACGTTCAGCATTATTGCGTGCAACTTCAAATTGCATACGCTGTCCCTTGTTAATAAAACCTTGTTTTTCAAGTTTTAGCGCATTGTTATAATGCTCTTGCATCGCATTCAAATTAAACAATGCTGACTTGGCTAATTGTTGTTGTAATTGCACATTGAAATAAGCCTGAATCATTTCGAAACGTTGTGTATCTTGCTGTTGTTTTTCACTAATATTTGAGCGTTTTGCTTGAATAGTGGCGATTTGTTTAGCGCTATTAATTTTTCCACCTGTATATAGCGGCATAACCATTGAAACTGAAGTACGAACATCATGATCTTCAACAGTGACATCTAAGTTATTTGGAACTTTATTTAAACCATCGCTAACAACTTGATCAAAACCTTGGCTGACCTGATCGATGACTTCTGGAGGTAATACATTTTGCCATTGAGATAATTTTTCATCGAAACCATTTGTTAATGAATTTTCTAAACGACGTTTACTTGATTCAAGAGGCACGCTCGTTTCACTATGAAATGCATAGGCTCGAGCATTTAAATCAATTCTTGGTAAGCCTAAATTTTTAACAGCTTCCATTTCTAATTGCGATGCTTGCTGTAAGGCTTGTTGCGCTTGAGAACTATAAGCATTTTGCACGACATATTGTTCAGCTTGGCTATAACTGAAGGTCTGAGCAAATGATGGTAATGAAAATAGGGTACAACTAATCAGGCTCATATATAGGCTGAGCTGTTTTGGAAACCGTTTGACCTGAAGGCTCGGTCGATCATGTCGTTTCAACATTAGAGTATATCGCAATTTAATCATATCCTTGGATAGTCTAAATTCTTTTTATAAAATTGAAATATTATGTTTTTAATTAAATAGTTATATCACTTCAATTGGTGTATTGAATTTGTAAAAAATAGAGTTTTTAATCTATAAAGAAGGATGGGATTTAAACTGTGATCAGTGAATAAAATGCATCAAAATAATCAAAAGCAGATTAAAAAATTTATATGTTTTTTGCACTAAAATTGAAATATTTACTCGATAAGCTGCTGCAACCTTCGCTAATCTATGATTAAATCCCAATTTCAATTTGTTTCACTTTGACAAGGGAAAACTCATGCGTGCTTATAATTTCTGCGCTGGTCCTGCTGCATTACCTACTGCCGTTTTAGAGAAAGCTCAACAAGAAATGTTGGATTGGCAAGGTAAAGGTTTGTCGATCATGGAAATGAGTCATCGTAGTAGTGACTATGTTGCTGTCGCGGAAAAAGCTGAAGCAGATTTGCGTAAGCTCATGAACATTCCTGAGAACTATAAAGTATTGTTCTTACAAGGTGGGGCATCGCTTCAATTTTCAGCAATTCCTTTAAACTTGCTCGGCAAGAATGCGAAAGCTGATTATATTCATACTGGTATTTGGTCTGAAAAAGCGTTGAAAGAAGCAAAACGTTATGGGGACATCAATGTCATTGAAGCGGGTACGCTCATTGATGGAAAACACGCCATTACTGAGCAAAGTACTTGGAATCTTTCAAACGATGCGGCTTATGTGCACTATGCGGATAATGAAACGATTGGTGGTCTACAATTTGCAGGTGTACCAGACGTTAATGCGCCGTTGGTATGTGACTTTTCTTCAAGTATTTTGTCTGCACCATTAGATGTAAGTAAATTCGGTTTAATTTATGCTGGGGCACAAAAGAATATTGGCCCAGCAGGTTTAACGATCGTTATTGTGCGTGATGATTTATTAGATCAAGCAAAACCTGAAATTCCAAGCATTTTGAAATATTCAGATCAGGCAAAAAATGATTCAATGGTAAATACGCCTGCAACTTATGCTTGGTATTTGTCTGGTTTAGTATTTGAATGGTTACTTGAACAAGGCGGTGTAGACGCAATGTATAAAGTAAACCAAGAAAAAGCAAAATTGCTTTATGGATATATTGATTCTAGTGATTTTTATAATAATCCAATCGCAATTCCAAATCGTTCAATCATGAATGTACCATTTACACTTGCAGATGAAGCACTTGAGAAACTTTTCTTAAAAGAAGCTGAGCAAAGCCATTTGCTTAACTTAGCAGGTCATCGCTCTGTGGGTGGTATGCGTGCAAGTATTTACAATGCTGTGCCTTTAGAAGGGGTACAAGCATTGGTTAATTTCATGGACGAGTTTGCAAAACGTCACGGTTAAGCAATTTATCATCCATAAAATAAAAGCCCTCATGAATGAGGGCTTTTTTATTCACACAATTTAAATCTAAAAATTAAAATAAGCCGATTTGATGAAAAAAGAGTGCTGCTAAAAACATACCAAGTAAAAAAAAGCAAAAAGCACCAACATCAAGTTTAAGACCTTGATCACTCGAATGAATCAAACTGGTGGTCGTTTGTTCTGGTATAATTTTCATTAGAACGCCTAAAAATGCCATTTGTGTGATTTTTTGTCACTTTAGTGCAGTTTTAGCATAAATATTCGCCTGAATCCATAGGTTGCCGCGAATATATTCGCCAATGTTAAAGTTTTTATACAAATCATTTTTTGTTGCAATTCGAATTAAAATTGCAGGTAAATCATCTTCTAAAACTAAAGTCACATCATACAGCGTATATTCATCTTGCATAAATTGCATGGTTGTTTTGCCAACGATATTACCTTGGAACCAAGCTTCATCTTCTTGACCTAATGTTTCACCATACAAATATGCCACCATTTTAGAAAAATCAACGGTTACAGGTTCGTGATCTTCAGGTGTTTGTGGTTGCCAGTCGTTAATCAGCTCTTGTAAGTTTTCTGGTGCAACACCATTATGTTCAGCCAAAATAGCATTTAAAGCACGATGATGTTTAATTGATGCAGGGTCATCAACAATGATTTTCTCATTTTCAGCAACTGGTTCTAATTCATATGCCCAAGCATTAAATTGAACTTGATAAGTTTGATTTTGATCATATTGGCAGTGATTAACACTGAATAAATTATCAAATGCATAAATAACCGTATTTTTATTTAAACTCAGACGTAATACTGCTTGAGTCGCAGAATCACAAGTAATAATACGTTCAATTTGGGCATCATATTTATATGGGCTTTCAAAACTTGGGAATGCTGTTTTTAATGCGCGTGGTTTTTGATTTTCAACCGCAATAATTTGATTGATTGAAATAGACTGACCCTTTGGCCCTTGAATCAACCAAAATGATTGATCCATATCTTGTTCATCTTCACATAAGCCCATAGGCATCACTGGAGCATCAAGTGCCAATCCTAACCATTTGGGAACATCTGTTTCGGGTGTATCAGTCAATAGGTTCCAATGCTCAACATGATTGCCGAAATTTTGATCTTGAATTTTAATAGTTTCAGGACTGTTTTGATTTTTCATAAAGCGTGATGCTAAAAAGATTGAACTTATTCTATTAAATCGAGGGTAACATCCATTTTTCAAGTCTGGATATGTAATTCATTAAAAATTAATTCAAATTTCTGTTTTTGATCTCAAATCTAATCAATGAAATGGACAGCAGCAATTATTCTAATGATGCTAACTCTACTTTTACCGTAATCTGCTACACTATATTTTTATTTTTATGAGCTTGTGCCAACGTGCTGCCATTTAAATTATGGGTAGATGCGGATGCTTTACCTAAAATTTTACGTGAAGTGATTTTACGTGCGTCTGATCGTTATCAATTAGAAGTTACCTTTGTCGCTAATCAGAATGTTGGGATTACGCCATCTCTACGGATTAATTCGATTCAGGTGATGAGTGGGGCAGATCAAGCAGACAAAGAAATCATTGAGCGTATGCATGAAAATGACATTGTCATTACACAAGATATTCCACTTGCTGCACAAGTCATTGAAAAAGGTGGGATTGCTATTCACCCACGAGGTGAAATTTATACCACTGCCAATGTTAAAGCACGCCTGCATTTACGTGATTTTATGGATACTTTGCGTGGTGCAGGTGTGCAAACAGGCGGTCCACCACCTATTTCTGAACGTGATAAACGTGAATTCTCAAGCTCTTTAGATCAAACTATTTTCAAACAAAAACGCAAAACCGCTTCTTGAGCTAAATATGCCTTCACGAATCAACTTAGTACTGACATATGGATTATTAGTATTCATTTGGGCAACCACGCCATTAGCAATTGTTTGGAGTGTTACTGATTTACACCCTATGTGGGCTTTGGTATTACGCTTTTTTATTGCCTTACCTTTGGCGGTTAGCGTGTTATTGCTGTTAAAGGTTAAATTCCCGATTCATAAAGTTGCGTTATCAAGTTATGTAGCTGGTTCATTAAGTTTGATCGGTTCGCAAATTTTTACTTATGCAGCAACCCCTTATTTAAGTTCTGGATTGATTGCATTGATGTTCGGCTTAGCTCCGATCATGGCTGGGCTGATTGGAAGTTTTGGTTTTCAACAAAAGTTAGCGAGTTTGCAGTGGTTGGGGATGGGAACCTCAATTATTGGGTTAGCGATGATTTGTCTGAGTGGCAGTCAAAAGCATGTGCAGCCGATAGGTATTGTTTTAATGCTGATGAGTGTTTTTGCATATTCGCTTTCTATTTTTCTGGTGAAAAAAATCAATGCGGATGTGCAACCGATGGCTCAAGCAACCGGTTCAATTCTGGTTTCAACAATCTTAGCCATATTATTACTCCCTTGGATTTGGCAACATGCACCAACGCACATTCCTTCGACGAAATCATTGTTAGCGTTGACTTATACTGTTGTAATGGCTTCATTAATTGCGATGTTTTGTTATTTTAAGCTGGTACAAAATTTGAAAGCGACCACCTTATCACTGACGACGGTGATGACCCCAATGTTGGCAATACTCATAGGTGCTTACCTCAATCATGAACAGTTGTCTGCACAGGTTTTTGTTGGGGCAAGCATCATTCTATTAGGTTTGTGTCTTTATTTTTATAAAGATTTTAATACCTATCGCCGTTTGAAAATATGAAAACGACATTTTCATATTTAATTTGGGTTGATTTCAGTTTGTTGTGATTCTTGAATACTTTCCGCTAATTTGGCACGATCTTGTGGATTAAGGGTAATGAAATAAGCACCAATACGGAATTTACCTTGTTCATCTGCTGAGCTGTAAGCAACTTGAGCAGTTGCTGCGATATGAAAGTAGTTTTCAGGATGACTCAACGTAATATGAATGTAGGTTCCTTCATTAATATCTTGTGAGCTAAAGAAGCTCAAACCGTTCTCGGAAAAGTTAACTTGTTCAGGGACTGGCAGTAGGGATTGCACGATATTGTCGTAAAAAGAACCAGTAATCAGATTCAATTTTTGATTGAAAAGGGATAATATGCGAGCAATTTGTTGATCTTTTTCATTTAATTGTTCTAATTCGTAGCGAAATGCATGATCAAATTGATCTAATTCAGCAAGTAGTAGAAAATAGCGTGGCAATACAAAGTGAGAATCATAAGGATCATTCAGCGCAACGTCGTCAGGAATGACTTGATAGTTGATTCTTAACACAGCATCAATACGAGACATCACTCGACGTTCAGAGTTGTCCTCAACAAGCTGATGTTGTGAATTTTCCATAATAAATCACCTCGGACTAAATGGTATGTTTAAGCCAATTTCGCTGTATATAGGGTTGAGATACACTCGTGCTCGGCGAAGTAATCATTTTATTTCTTTTATTGCCTTGGTTTCCATGATTGGTTTAACCCTTGGCGTTGCTGTCCTTATTACAGTACTGTCTGTTATGAACGGTTTTGACCGTGAATTAAAAAATCGTGTTCTTGGAATGGTTCCGCAAGCCACAGTTTCTTCTACTCAGATACTAACAGATTGGCCTGAGCTTGTAAAAAGAGTTGAACACCATCCGCATGTGACAGGTGTTGCACCATTTACTCAATTGCAAGGGATGTTAACCGCTCAAGGGCAAGTGGCAGGGATTATGGTGACCGGAATTGAGCCTAAATATGAAAAGAAAGTTTCAATTATCCAAAACCATATGGTCTCAGGTGATTTAAATGCTTTGAAGAAAGGCGAGTTCGGTATTGTTCTAGGCAAGGATATGACCGATGCACTTGGTCTTGGTTTAAATGACAATGTCACCTTAGTTCTGCCTGAAGCAACACCATCACCAGCAGGTGTTGTACCACGCTTTAAACGTTTTAAAGTGGTTGGAATTTTTAGTGTAGGTGCAGAAGTTGATTCGATGGTGGGTTATATCGCCTTAAATGATGCATCAACATTATTGCGTTTGCCTGATGGTGCGCAAGGCGTGCGATTAAAGTTAGATGATATTTTTGCTGCACCATCTGTTGCAGATGATATCGTGAAACAATTACCAAGTAATTTCTACGCATCGAATTGGACGTATACGCACGGCAATCTTTTCAATGCGATTCAGATGGAAAAAACCTTAGTGGGTTTACTTCTTGTTCTGATTATTGTGGTTGCTGCATTTAATATCGTTTCATCTTTAGTAATGGTCGTAACAGATAAAAAATCTGATATTGCGATTCTGCGGACTCTCGGTGCTTCACCGTCCATGATCACTAAAATTTTTATGGTACAAGGCACGGTGATTGGTGTCATTGGAACGATTGCAGGAACAGTGTTAGGTGTAACTTTAGCATTGACCATTAGTGATATTATTTCTTGGTTCAATACTGCTCTAGGTTTGAACTTGTTTGATGCCTATTTTGTTCACTATCTGCCTTCATATCTCAGATGGCAAGATGTTACCGTAATTGTCATTGTTTCATTATTGATGAGCTTTTTGGCGACAATTTATCCTGCATTACGTGCAGCCAAAGTTCAACCTGCTGAGGCATTACGTTATGAGTAAGATCGTCTTAGAAGCCAAAGATATTTATAAACATTTTGATGATGGTAAAAGCAAAGTTGAAGTGATTAAAGGTTTATCACTTCAAGTAAAAGCAGGCGAGTTTGTTTCCATTGTTGGTTCGAGTGGTTCAGGTAAAAGTACGTTATTACATGCGCTTGGTGGCCTAGAGCAACCATCGCAAGGACAAGTCTTTTTGCAAGGTCAGCGTTTTGATAATTTAGGCGAAGCAGAGCGTGGTTATAAACGTAATCAATATCTAGGTTTCGTTTATCAATTTCACCATTTGTTGCCTGAGTTTTCTGCTTTAGAAAATGTAGCCATGCCTTTGATGTTACGTCGTGAAAGTAATTATAAGGATGTTAAAAGACAAGCAGAATACCTACTTGATCGTGTCGGTCTATCGCATCGTTTAGATCATAAACCAGGTGAATTATCGGGCGGTGAGCGTCAACGTGTGGCTTTAGCGCGCGCCTTAGTGACGAAACCTGCAGTTGTCTTAGCAGATGAACCAACTGGTAATTTAGATCGTAAAACAGCATTGAGTATTTTTGAATTGCTGACTGATCTCAAAAAAGAGCTGAATATGGCGATGTTAATCGTGACTCATGATGAGCAATTGGCTCAATCAGCAGATTCGATTTTGCATATGCAAGATGGTTTATGGATTGATCCAAAATAATTTATTTTGTTTAATCTCTTGTTAAAGCCCTGAAAACGGGCTTTAATTTTGCGTTCAGAAAAATCAAAAACTTAATTAAAAAATTACATGTTAAAAATTATTTTATTGGGCTGGATTGCTGGTATTGCAATCATGGGATTTCATCTTGATTTTATCGAGCTGACATGGTGGATTTGGTTGGCTATTGCAATCCTGATCTTTAGCTTTGGCATATACAAGAAAGAATTCTATTTTTATCGACCTTTTTATAAAGCACTTATTTTAATCAGTGCAAGCTGGGGATTGTTTACAACAGGATATCATTTTGCAGATTCCGCATTAGAACAACGACTGCAATTAAAAGAGTTTGAATCACAATCCTATGAAGCAATTGTTTATATTAAAAATATAGATGAATTGAGTGATGATGGTCATAAACAAATTGCTGAAGTGCTTAATCGACATAAGCAATCTGTCAACTGGTTACTTTATTTAAAACAAGACAAATATCAGTTAAATCAGAAGCAAAGTTTACAGTTGGGTCATTATTATCGAGTTTATGGTCAGATTAAACCAGTGCATAGTTATGCTGTTGTGGGTGCATTTGATCAGGAAAAATGGTTTTTGCAGCAAAATATAATGTCTGCATTTTCAGTGCAGTCTATTCAACCTTTAAGCTTTGATGAAATTTACCGTTTGGGTTATCAAGGTCACTTAAAGCAACAGCAAAGCTTTTCTGCTAAGTTTTTATTAAGCGTTGAGATGAAACGCTTAGAATTTCGGCAGATGTTACAAACTTCTAAGCTTCAGCATAAAGGTTTACTTTTAGCCTTGCTAACAGGTGATGAAAGCCTGTTATCCAACACATTGAAACAACAATTTCAACAGCTTGGAATTTCGCATTTGTTAGCGATTTCTGGTCCACATGTGTTGATCTTTGCATTCATGTTGTCTTGGTTGATACAACGTCTCATACAGCATTACTGCCCACATCTATACTTATGGCAGCCTAGACAAATTTTATTATTATTGCCATTTTTACTCAGTGTTCTGGTCTATGTGGCATTTGTTGGTTTTGAGATTCCAGCGATCAGAACTTTATTGACTGCTTTGCTTGCAAGTATTTTTCTCTTCTTTCGTCAATCGATTCGCCCATTTAGCTTATTGATTTATAGTGCCAGTATATTATTACTTTTTGATCCTTTTAGTATTCTATCCGCTGGTTTTTGGCTGTCATATGGGGCCTGTTTTATTCTACTTAGAGTTTATCAGACCATTGCACAATTACCGCAAGATCAGCCGATTACGTGGACTCAAAAAATATTTTTAGCTGCTAAAGCTTTGGTTGAATCGCAATCTAAGATTTTTATCGCCTTATTACCATTAGTCTTGATTTTCTTTCAGCAAGTTTCTTGGATTGCACCTGTAAGTAACTTAATTGCAATTCCTTTACTTGGCGGTGTCGTTGTGCCAGTAGGTATTCTGGCTGCATGTATTTGGCTCATCATTCCTGCATTAGGGCAGTTTTTATTTCAAATTAATGATTTTGTATTATCTATATTGATGTCAATTTTAGACATCTTGCAAAATATTGCACCGCATTTATATGGGGTAAGTTATACACCCTTAATGATGGTATCTTTAATCCTTGGTATGCTTATTTTATTTATGCCGAGGGGAACGATTCCTAAAGCTTGGGCATTGATTTGTTTTTTACCTATATGTATAGGTGTAAAGACTCAACCTACGGTTTTAAATATTTTAGATGTTGGACAAGGGCAAGCTGTATTTTTACAACATCCCGAACAAATCTTTATGATTGATACAGGGGGCTCTTACAATGAAAATAAATTTAGTTTAGGAGAGCGGGTTGTTATTCCATTTATACGGCAACAAGGTGTACGCCACATCGACCATGTAATCTTATCTCATCTTGATCAAGACCATAGTGGTGCTTTTCCTATTATTCAAAAAAACTTTGAAATATCCCAAGTTCAGTCAAATGAATATGACCAAAAAATGCAGTTCAAAAACAATTTCTCATTTTGTCAGCAAGGTCAGCATTGGTCATATGAAAATCTAAAAGTTGAAATTCTATCCCCTAAATCAGATGAGCTTATTCATGCAAAGGATCAGCAAAATGAGTATTCCTGTATGGTGTATTTGCAGTTTCTAAATGCCCAACCTTATCAAAAATTTTTAATCATGGGAGATGCAGGTTGGGAGGCTGAATATAAATTAATGCAACAATATCCCGACTTAAAAGTAGATGTTTTGATCTTGGGACATCACGGGAGTAAACATAGTTCTGCTTATGATTTTTTAGCGACTTTAAAACCGAAACTTGCGATTGCTTCGGCAGGGTTTGATAATCGTTATGGACATCCTAGTCAAGAGTTGAAAAATCGTCTACAGGCGCTACACATTCCATTATTAACTACGGTTGAAGCAGGAACAATTCGTTTTGTTTTTGAAAATGGTCAGGTTGAGCTCAGACAGCAAAGACAGCAAATTAAATGGTTGGAAAGAAAATAACTTAAATATTGTAATATTTTCATATCACAATATTTATAGGATTAAAGTTGAGTATTTTCTTGCCGACGAACTTCAGCAACTTTTGCTAAAGCTTCGTTGACGTCAATATCATAAATTTTGCGTAAGCTAGGGTTCGCACTGAATCGTTTATAACTCCAGTGATAATGCATTGGAAGACGTTGGATTAAATTTTCCAAAGTCTGATGAATAATAAGCGTACCATCTTCGGCATTGCCTTCATAAATTTGAGGATTGATACGCTCGATATGCATGTCGAATCCACCTTTGTCATTCCTCAAAGCATAAAGGAATAAAGTTCGTGCTTTTGTTTTTTGAATTAACTTTGCGCTTAAACTACTCGATGCCAAGGGAATACCAAAATACTTAATCATTTCACCACCGTGATCAGGGGTGTGATCAGGTAAAATAACAGTTGTACCACCTTGTTTTAATGCTTTAAAAATCTGACGAACTCCACTTTCATCAGTGGGTACTAAATTCGCTTGATTACGGCTACGTGCATCACGAACAAAACGATCAGCATCAGGATTTTTCACTGGCTTATAAAGGATGGTCATTTGAGTATGTTTGGATAGCCATGCATTCATCACTTCCCAAGTACCCAAATGAGGCATAATCAGGACAAGTCCTTTTTTCTCTGCGAGGGCTTCGTGAAAATAATGCTCATTATGAATTTTGTGAATGCGCTGAATATTTTTCTCATTTGAAGCTCCCCAAATGCTCACAAATTCAAAATAAGAGGTTAGTTCATTTTTAATTGCTTGTTTTTTTAATTGATTTATTTCTTGTTGAGATGCTTCAGGAAATGCGATCTGTAAATTCAATTGTATAATTTTTGAGAGTTTAGAAAGCTGGAAACTATTGAGTAATCGTGCAACAAAACCTGCGATAAAACGACCTAATTGGAGTGGTTGATGACTCAGAAATTGGATGAGACGGTAATTACTATTTGTTGATTTGGGGTGTGCCATATATCAAACATTAAAAAAATTACAAGAGGAGAGTATAACGTATAAAATAATTATAAGTTAAAACAAGTTATTTAAACAGTTTTCTATAAATCAACGTATATAATAAATTCACTTTACAATACATTGGATTGGAATCTTATGTCCGATTGGCCACCAAAACCACAAAATGAACCTACAAATAGCAATAATGTGACAGGCAAAGAATGGCAGATTTTAGAAAAAGCTGTTTTGGCTTCTGTCGAAGAACAACGCCGTAGTCGACGTTGGAGCATCTTTTTTAAATGCTTAGGTTTTGCGTATTTATTAATCGTATTGATCGCAATGAGCAAAGGCTGCTCAACTTCTGTAGAAAAATCAAATACGAATGTCAGCTCTGATCATTTAGCTGTGATTGATATTGTTGGAACTATTGATTCTTCTAGTGGTCAATCTACTGTCAATAGTGAAGACACCAATAAAGCATTAAATCGTGCATTTGAAGCCACTGGCAGTAAAGCGATTGCATTGAATATTAATTCTCCTGGTGGCTCACCCGTGCAATCTGATGAGATTTGGCAAGAGATTCGCTACCTTAAAAAACAACATCCAGATAAAAAAGTCTATGCCGTGATTGGTGATATGGGTGCATCGGGTGCTTACTATATTGCTTCTGCTGCAGATGAGATCATTGTAAACCCATCAAGTTTGGTTGGTTCAATCGGTGTGATTATGCCGAACTATGGTTTGAGTGGTTTAGCGCAAAAACTTGGTGTTGAAGACCGTACTTTAACTTCTGGTAATAATAAAGACATTCTAAGTATGACTAAGCCAATTAATCCAGCGCAACAAGCACATGTGCAAGCTGTTTTAGATAATGTTCATACACATTTTATTAATGCAGTCAAAGAAGGTCGTGGAAAACGATTAAAGTCAAATGATCCTGCGGTATTTTCTGGTCTATTCTGGACGGGTGAACAGGCAATTGCATTAGGTGTTGCAGATCGTAGTGGTAGTATTACAACATTGATGCGCGATCTTAAAATAGATCAGAAATTAGATTATACCGTTCAACGCAATCCTTTAGAGTCGATTTTAGGACGTATGGGTACAAAGATTGGTGAAGGAATTAGTAGTTCACTTTCTGCACAACTACAAACCCAACAAAATGCAAAAATACAATAATCATCAAGACTAGGCTATGATCATTCACAGCCTTTTTTATTTTTAAACATAACTGGGCAGTTCTCCCTTTTAAATTGCAAAGCATTTGCAGCGCGAGATAATCGACCAATCAATATATAAATTGAAAGAAACGCTTATGAAACCTTTGATTCATTTTGCACATGCTAATGGTGTTCCATCTAAAGTTTATCAGAAGCTATTTGAGCAGTTAAAAGATCAATATGACATTATCTATGTTGCAGAGATTGGCACTGATAAACGTTATCCAATTACACATGGATGGAGGCATTTAGTTGATCAAATCATTGATAGTATCGTGCAACAATCACAAGGTCGAAAAGTAATTGGCTTGGGACACTCGTTAGGTTCTGTATTAACACTAATGGCATCTTATCGTCGTCCTGAGTTGTTTTCTCAAGTGATGATGCTTGACCCACCATTTATTATAGGTAAAGCATCATTTGCTTTTCATCTTGCTAAAGTTTTTCAACCTAAATTGGTCGATAAAATTACGCCAGCAGGTCTATCTGTACGTCGCCGTGATCATTGGGAGTCTCGTGAACAAGCAGCAGAACTTTTAGGCTCTAGAGGATTTTATCAACACTTTGATGCAGATTGCTTCCAAGCTTATATTCAGCATGCTTTGAGCAATGATCCATTGAAGGGTGGAGTGACTTTAACCATCCCGAAAGTGGATGAGGTTGCAATGTTTAGAACGACACCATCGATGTGGTGGTTGCCTATGCCAAAACCTAGAGTACCTGTTCATTTGGTTGTTGGTCGTGATAGTGTGTTCTTAAAAGAAAAACTTCCTCAAGTTGCTAAACGGAAATTGGGTATTCCTTTTTCAATTGTTAATGGTGGACATATGTTCCCATTAGAGCATCCGACTGAAACTGTGGAAAAAATCAGAAGTTTGATTGATAAATAAGCTAAAAAAATACGAAATTCAACCAAGTATCAGGTGATCAAAACTTGGTTGAATTAATGGACAATAAGAAATACACTTTATTCAAATAATTTATAAAGAAGAACGATGGAAAACTTATGGTGTAGCTGTATACATGTTAGGTATTCTATTTTTCTATGGGATAGAATATTTTTATTATCAAAATAACCAACAATTGTTATGGCTAAGTTTGAACACCTCTGTTGGCGCTTGGTTCAACACCCTTACATTTACTTATTCTTAATTGTAGATGTTCTTCCAATCTTAGCCTTATTTTTGCTTTCGCAACAACAATTTGAAAAATATTTTAAGTGGTGTGTTTATTTTTTTATTATTCCGATTGATTTGTATTACTTTTGGGAAATTGGTCTTCCTCTAAATCTATTATGCTTCAATTTATCTTCATTATCCTTATATAGAAAAACAGTGAAAATTTAAAAATTGAATTATAAAAAACACATCCGAAGATGTGTTTTATTTTTAGAATTGAGCAAATTGAATTGGTCGTTCTAAAGGTTTTTTATTGAAATATGCTTGACCATTTGTCCAAGTGAGTTGACCATTACATAACCATTCTGCAACCTGAGGGTAGATGAAGTGTTCAAGCTCATGCACACGTTGTGCTAGGCTTTCTACATTATCATGCAAACTCACTTGAATGGCGGATTGCGCTATACTTTGTCCAGCATCTAGTTCAGCAGTGACAAAATGAACGGTACAACCATGCAAGCGATCTCCAGTATTTAATACACGTTGATGTGTATTAATTCCTTTATAAAAAGGCAGCAGAGAAGGGTGAATATTTAACATTTTACCTTGCCATTGACTGACAAAGTTTGGCGTTAAAATACGCATAAAACCTGCAAGGATAACTAAGTCAATTTCCCAAGCAAGCAATTGCTGATGCATAGCATCGTCAAAGCTTTCTCGATTCGGATAATCTTTATGTGAAATAACAGCGGTTGCAATATTGGCTTTCTCAGCACGCTGCAATGCATATGCATCAGCTTTATTTGATAGAACACCAATGATTTGCCCTGACAGATTTGCATCTATCAGGGCCTGTAAGTTGCTACCGTTGCCTGAGACAAGGACAGCAATTCTCATTATGCAAAGATCACGCGAATTTTTTCGTCTGCACCTTCAACTGATTCAGCATTTTCTTGGATATAACCAATTTTCCATGCTTTTTCGCCTTGAGTATTTAATACATCAATGGCTTTATCAGCTTCGCTTGCATCAACAGCGATTACCATGCCAACGCCACAGTTAAATGTACGATACATTTCAAAGCGTTCTACATTACCTTCACGTTGTAACAACTGGAATAATTCAGACCATTCCCAGCTTGACTCGTCAATTACAGCTTGAGCGCCATTCGGAAGAACACGCGGTAAGTTACCCGGTAACCCACCACCCGTGATGTGAGCCATAGCATGAACATCAACTTGTTTGCAAAGTTCAAGTACTGGTTTTACATAAATACGTGTTGGTTCCATTGCAACATCTGCAAGTGGGCGACCATCAACGATTTGAGTTAAATCAACGTTCTTAACATCTAAAATTTTGCGTAGTAATGAGTAACCATTAGAGTGCGCACCACTTGATGCAACCCCGATAAGTACATCACCAGATTTTACTTTAGTGCCATCAATAATTTTACTATGCTCAACTACACCAACAGCGAAACCAGCAAGATCGTAATCTTCGCCTTCATACATACCTGGCATTTCAGCAGTTTCACCACCAACAAGTGCACAGCCAGCAAGTTCACAACCTTTACCAATACCCGTTACTACATTTGCTGCAACATCAACATTCAAATGACCTGTTGCATAGTAGTCTAGGAAAAATAATGGTTCAGCACCACAAACAAGTAAATCGTTTACACACATTGCAACAAGATCTTGACCAATCGTGTCGTGACGATTTAGATTTAACGCTAAACGTAATTTTGTACCTACGCCGTCTGTGCCAGAAACCAATACAGGTTCTTCATAGCCTTTTGGAATTTTGCATAGTGCGCCAAAACCACCTAAACCGCCCATGACTTCCGGACGAGTGGTACGCTTAGCGACAGATTTGATACGATCGACCAGTGCGTCGCCCGCTTCAATGTCGACGCCCGCATCTTTATAGCTTAAACCAGTATTTGGGGTAGAAGTTGAGTTGCTCATAGTGAAGTCTCCGCATTGGCGGCAGATTATAACCTGAATATACGAAACTCTTATGTTATTTATGCTCGAAAATGCTATCTTTAATTAAATTTTTTTCCCATTTATAACGATTACACGAAAAAAGGCTAGATTTTATGCAAGATCAGGTACTACGTCGTATCTTTATCCTCGCAGGACTCGCATTACTACTTTGGGTGTTGTATCTATTAAAACCAGTTGTATTACCATTTGTTGGCGCTTTTTTTATTGCCTATCTCTTTAGTCCCCTTGTAGATGTCCTTGTAAAAATTAAATTACCTCGCTGGTTGGCGATCAGTCTCGTCTTTGTTGGGATTGGCGTAACCTTAACAGTTGTTTTATGGTTCCTTGTCCCATTGGTTTGGAAGCAATTAATCTATGCGCGAGATAGTATTCCAGCAGGTATACATTGGGTAAATGCGACATTTCTACCTTGGGTATCCCATACTTTTAATGTTGTTCCAATGGAGTTGGATACAGAACAGATTTCTAAAGCAATTATGGAATACATTCAAACGAATTACAGTGCAGATAGTATTCAAGCCATGGCTTTACGTTTAGCACAATCTGGTTTGAATTTTATTCAATTAGGTGGCGTATTTATTTTGATTCCTATCATTTCATTCTATTTCTTACTTGATTGGGAAAGAATGTTGCAAAGTATGCGTCGTTTAATACCTCGTCCATATGAAGAATCAACTTTAGTCATTGTTCGTGAATGTCATAGCGTGCTTGGAGCGTTTGTTAAAGGTCAGTTCCTCGTAATGCTGCTATTAGGAATAGTGTATGCCGTTGGCCTGCAAATCATTGGTTTAGAAGTGGGTTTAATTATTGGAATGATTGCTGGTTTGGCCAGTATTATCCCTTATCTAGGCTTTGGTGTTGGTATTATCGCAGCCGTGATTGCTTCATTATTCCAGTTTGGTCTTGATTGGATGCAGTTACTTTTAGTGGGTATTGTATTTATGATTGGGCAAATGGTGGAAGGATATATTTTGCAGCCTTTCTTACTTGGTGACAAAATTGGTCTATCTCCTGTTGCTGTTGTATTTGCGGTACTAGCTGGTGCTCAACTGGGTGGTTTTTTAGGGATGCTGATTGCTTTGCCTGTAGCGGCTGTTATCGTCGTGTTACTTAAACACGCAAGAGATAATTACGAAAAAAGTCGATTTTACGGATCTCCAATTGAGGTCAGTATTCAACATGGTGAAATTCAACGTATAAATGTGGATGCTGGTGATGTAGAACTTGATATTGAGATTAAAAACTCTCAAGATAGCGAAACTTCACATTCAAATGATCTAAAGTAATTGAGGAACAAATTAACGATATGCGTCAACTACAACTCGATATAGAACCACAGCTCGATGCGCGAATTAGCGATTTTTCGGGGCCAGGGTGGGGTCATGTAGTTGATGCGATACGACAGTTACATACTGGACTGGTAAATCGCTTTTATGTTTATGGCGGTGCTGGTACTGGTAAAAGCCATTTACTCTCTGCAATTTGTGATTCATATTTGGAATTGGGTCGTCGTGCAATAAAAGTCTCATTATTAGAATTATTAGATGCACCAATTGAAGCGATTACTTCATTAGAGTTTTATGATTTAGTGGCATTAGATGATATTGATGCAATTAGTGGTGTACCTCATTGGCAAAAAGCTGTTTTTCATTTAATGAATAATCATGAGGGACAACTGGTCTTTTCATCTCGTGTAGCACCGATAGAATTAAAATTAGAATTACCTGACTTACAGTCGAGACTGACTCAAGCGGTCAGTGTCAAAGTGCCAAATGGAAGCTCATATACAGATCGACAGGCTTTATTACACTCTGTTATGACGAGGCGAGGAATTCATTTTGACCAACAAATTATTGATTATTTGTTGAGTAATGGGCCACATCAAGCTTCCATTTTATTACAGACACTTGCCCAACTTGAAAAGATGTTGAAAGGTGAGAAAACAAAGCTCTCAAATACGACGATTAAGCAAATTTTTGCTCTGATTGATGAATATCACTAATCGCATAAAATTTCTTGAGTAATTTTGACAGCTATGACAAAGTACGCACAAAGGAATGTGGTTGCAAATTTGTAGTTTGCAATACTAAGAAAAATGAAAATAGAAGGAGAACGGTATGCTCAAACGGACGCTTGCCTGCGCTTTATTTGCGATTACTGGACATGTATATTCTGCGGATATTCAAGTTACAACATTAGTTGATGAAGACAAAGATGATACCGTTTGTTCATTACGTGAAGCTGTAACATTCTTAAATAATCGTGCTCAAAAAGAATTTGAAAACGGTTATCATGGTTGTGGTAATAAGGATGCTTCATCGATTATTATTCTAGAACGTGATAAAGAGTACACTCTAAATAAGGCAATACAAATTAAAGCATCGATGACTATTAATACTGCTTCCAGTACTGATTTTAATGATAATAAGCAAGGTTTAAATAATGCTACTATTAAAATGTTGGGTTCGGAAAGTGTTTTTATTATAGATGATAATAATGTAGAAAATGAACTTTTATCAGTGGGCTTAAAAGAGCTGAATCTTAAAGGGTCATCGCAGAAAGTAGTCGAAGGTGGCTTGATTCTAAATCGTGAAATATTAACAATTCAATACTCTAGATTGATGGATGGTAATGCAAGTTTAGGCGGTGCTATTTATAATAAAGGTTTACTATCTGACAAGAAAACTGCAGGTGTTGTTAGTGTAAGTAATACTATTTTTGAAGGTAATAAAGCTGATCAGGGGGCGGTCATTTATAGTGAGGTTCCTCGTTATATTATTACTCAATCAGTGATAAAGAATAATGAAGTAAAAGCAAATGGAAGTATTTTATATGTACAAAATGCTTATAGTGATACCGCAATCTCGAATGCACTCTTGTTGAGAGTTTTTGGACTCAGAAATTCAACCATTTTTAATAATAAGGGAGGCTATGTAGCAAATATTCGAGGGGGAATGGTCATCAATAATATTACGATGATTTATAATGATGCTGGACTATATTTGCAAGCTCCGAAATGGATTTCAACCCCTGCTACTGACACAAAACCTGCTGAATTAGAGAATGGTGCGTTTATTTCAAATAGTATCATAGCTAAAAATAATAAAAACTGTGTTGCAGATAGTAATGATTCTTCGGTTATTCAAAGTAATTTGACAGAGGTGGATTGCAATCGTAATGCACCCGCTGGACTGCCAAATTTTCTATTAAACACTGATTTGATTGCAGGTGGACAAGTGGAGGGGGATTGTGATTTACCTCAGGACAAAGGATTATTATGTCCTTATACGACTCCCAAAGATCAAATGTTAGGTTTTTTTCAACCAAGATTATTAACTTCTTATAATTCATTGTCTGACTCTCTAATCATTAATAAGGGGAGGATTTTTAGCGATGGGACAAACAAGGGAGCTATTAGTTGTGAAACTTCTGATCAACGAGGTAAAGCGCGCAGTGTTTATAGTGAACTATGTGATCTAGGTGCGATTGAGTTGGTAGTAAATCGTAATGATGTAGAAATTGCTGGGCAAGATATTCTATATGGACAAATCGCAAAGTTTAGTATTGCGAATAGTTTATTGGATGGTGAATTAGTTGATCCTGAGGCGTGTAAAATAATATTTAAGAGTGATACAGATGCTAACGGATTACCATGGCAATCAGGTTGTCTTAATATTGAACAGACTGAAACAAAGTCAAAAGGTAAATTAACAATAGATTCAAAAGGGAATATTGTCTATGTGCCAAATGGTAATTGGCATGGTGCAGATAAATTTAATATCCGTGTAATCACTACAATCACTAGGCTTAATGACCCTTCAAATTATTATATTGATATTCCTACGACAATTGTCCAAGATCCGCCAAATAATTTTCAAAGTAAAACTGTAAATGTTGGCAGCATGGATTTTGGATGGATCTTAATGGTGTTTGGTTTAATTGGATTGAGACGTTTTAAATCATAATCAAGGATGATAAATGAGATGAAAAATTATAAGAAAACCTTATTAGCGTTAATGGTTGTTTCAGCTATGCCATTGTTAGCTGCAACAAATAGTGCAACAGCACCAATTAAAGTGACTACCTTTAATGATGAAAATAAAGAAGATTCTCTTTGTTCAATCAGAGAAGCCTTAGAGGTTGCAAAAACGCGTGTATCTGCACATGGTTGTGTTGTTGCAGATATTTATTCTAATACTCAAGATATCCAATTAGAAGCGGGTGAATATACGTTAAAAAGTGAATTAACACCTGACTCAGAAGTGAGAATATGGGGAGCAGCCCCAGCTAATTGGAATGAAAAAAATGTTCTAATTAATGATGTGTCAAATCAATATCCTGCACAAGTTGAAATTAAGACTACTATCAAAGCAGAGAATTCTCGAATTTTTAATACAACTGCTGGTAAGAACCCTTTAACTTTAACGAATTTAATACTTGCGAATGGTGTTGCGCCTAATCAGGGAAATGGTGGTGCAATTTATGCTGGTGCAAATATTACCTTGCAAAGTATTAAGGTATTAAACTCTAAAGCAACTACTGGTGCAGGTGGGGCAATTTATCTAGCTGGAATAGCTGCTTCGGCTACAATTTCTAAAAGTTTATTTGAAGGTAATGACGCTACAATTGGTAGTGTAATTGCAATGGCTTGTAAGAATGATAATCTATATTCGGAAAGAAATATAAGTTTTACAGCAAGTAGTCTGATAAAAAATGGATCGGATACTTCATTAAGTATGATGGAGTTCTGTGGTCTACCTAAAGCAGAATTGGAAGCAAATACGATTGCTCAGAATACCGCTAACTCTGTCAAAGGAAATTTAATAAAATTTAGTGGTGATACAAAAGCTGGATCTGAAGATCAAAACAATTCAACAATATTAAGTAGCGGTAGTGCATTAGCACTAACAAGTAACACTATTGTAGAAAATAAAGCATATACAACTTTTCTATATGATAAGATTGGTATAAAGACTTTGCTTTTTAATATAATTGCTTATAATTCAGGAGCATATTCTTGTCGTTATTTGTTGGGTGATGCTTCAAAAGAAGAGAATGTGGGAATTGGTGCTATCTATAATGCATTTTCATTATTAAATAATGGCAAATGTGATTTACCCGCAGAGGTATATAAAGATAATACAACAAACATTGATTTAACCAATGTTCCTATGGATACTGTATTAAGTTCAATGGCCCCAGCATCTCAATATACTGCTTTTTTACCAATGTATTATCCAAAAAGAATAACACAAGCAGGAGTCGATAAGCAGGATTTAGTGAATGTAAGTGGTGAAGGTACAACTGGTTGTAGTGAATATGACCAAAGAGGATTAGCTCGTCTTGCTGATGGAGTATTATTTTATCAGCCGGAAGCAAAAAATACATGTGATATTGGTTCTGTAGAATTGATGAAATTAACTGCAGGTGATATTGACAGTATTACTAATCGATCATTGAGTCAATTAATAAGTAATTATAAGGTTCAGAATGATTTTTTTGATAATCTAGTTAAAAACCCAAATGATCCAGAATATCTTACCTACTATAAATACCGATTAGAACCATATAAAAAATTGGTTGAATATTATGATAAAAAAGAAAATTTAAAATATCGGGCTATTTATATTGACTTACAATCATTTCAACTTCCATTACCACACGAAGATGATAGTCATCATTTAGATTTTTTCAGCCCAGAATTATATGATATTAAAGTTGATACGGTTGGGGTTGGTTCAGTTGTTAATGGTCAACTAAATTCTCGTGAAGATAGCAATTTAGTATGTACTTGGGTCCCTGAGATTCAACAAATTGTTGTATATAGAAAAGATGATACGATTACACAAGATGGTGAACAAGCTTTGTGTAGTTATACCATCACATATAAAAATGATCATACAATACAAACAAAAGGTTTAATTAAGGCCTCATTTACAAATCAAGCACCTGAAGCTAAAGATACATCTGTGACATTAAAGTATCAGCAAAAAGAAATCGCAAAATTGAATCTTTTAGAACTAGCTAACGATGCAGGTGATACAGGCCCAGGTGGTAAAGGTCCTGAAACAAAACCTAATAAGTCAGACTTTTGGATAAATGAAGATGGGTTAGAATTACCGATAAGATTATCGAATGTCCCAACAAAAAATCTAATAGTTACTGCTGATCGTAAAGGTAAATGTCCTCCGCCTGATCAAAAAGAAACGTGTTATGGTGGAAATATTTATATTCAAGAAGTAAATACTTTTAATCCATTTAATTATTCGTTTAATTATCAAGTTTATGATAATGATGAAACACCAAAACTTTCAAATTTAGCAACTGTAAACGTGATTAGTACAGCAACTACCTCGGATGATTCTCGACCTGCGAAAAGCGGCGGAGGAAGTATGGGTATCTTCTCTGCATTAGGTTTGTTGGGTTTACTAGCATATCGTCGTTATAAAAAATAAGATTGAATAAAAAAGAGCGCTTTTAAAGCGCTCTTTTTTATATGTTCAAATTATAAATTAAATGTATACAACTAAAGAGTAATATTTAAAAGTAATTAGTGTTCAGAATATTTGCTTAAATATTCTTCACGGATGTTCACTTTATCTTCGGCACTGGCATTTTGCATACGTTTACGCAAAGTGTTCCGTTCCTGAGTTCCCAGTTTTTGCCAAACATTACGCATTTTTTGTTTTTCATCTTCTGGAAGCTGAGTAAACCATTCCATTCTTTGTTGAAGCTGAGAGCCCTGATCAGTTGGAATTTCTTTTAAACTTTGATAACGTTGAATAAGAACACGTTGTTCTTCTGGAGATAAATCATCCCAAGCTTCTTCTGTAGTTGGTTTATTTGATTTTGAGAACACCCAAAAACGCTCAGAACCAGCAAAACTTGTTTGAAGTAAGCTGAGTGTACACACAACAATTGCTATTTTCTTAGCTGCCATGTGGAACTTTATCCTCACCAAGTACCATCAACATTTCCATATCTTCAACCATTTGCGGTGAAAGTTTTGGATTTACAACGACCTGACTTTGTGGCTTATCGTTCAGTTGTAGAGAGCTTGGTAATACAACGATACCAGTGAGAGCTGCTGCTAAAGCAAAGCCTCCCATTTTCCACAGACTATAATAAGAGGTTGGTTTCTTTTGAACAGTATCTAGAACATGGTTCATCACTAACATTTTTTTGTGATGTTGCTCTTTTGCTAGTTGATCGAGTTTGGAAGTCACTGATTTAGTGAACTCATCTTTATTCATTTGATGACCCTCCCGTATGTGGATTTAAATGCTCTAAAGCAATTCTAAGCCCTTGGATTGCACGATGATAATGGGTTTTTACACTACCTTCACTGCAATTCATAATTTGAGCGGTGGTTGCCGTATCAAAACCTTCCCAAGCTCTTAACATAAATGCTTGCTGTTGACGTACTGGTAATTGGTTGATGGCAGCCTGAATTTCATCCATTGTGACTTCTTGGTTCAGAAATTCGAATGGATTGGGGGTAGATTCATCTACCGCATCAATAATTTCCTCATCATCGTCTAAGCTAATTTTTTTGAATAATGAGAAAGGAGTTGCTCGACGTGCTTCTTTGCGCCTCCAATCCTGTAATTTGTTATTTAAAATGGTATAAAACAATGGATACCATTCTTCAATACTTTTATCTGAATACGATTTATGCAATGAAATAAAGGCTTCTTGTACCAAATCCATTGCAATGCCTTGTTGTCCCTGAGTTGCACTTTCCATCATCACAAGTGCACGACCTGTAACGTCTTGCATAAAAAAACGCAGACGTTGTTCAACAGTACTACAATCAGTACCATTTTCAGTTCGAGCCTGTTTCGGTGCTAAATCCATAGAGATGGAAAATCCTGTCATGGATACCCACCATTATTTCAATTCATTAATTATATAACGTTGAAAATGGTGGATGCGTTGACAACTTAAGCAATTATTTTATGAGTGTAATGGATTTTTTCATTAAAAAAATCGTATTTAAAATAATTTAACGTTTTATTGGCGCTGGCGAACCATTTCAAAAAAGCAAATTGATCCAGCGATGGCAACATTTAAAGATTCTTGCCCGCCCGGTTGAGGAATAGTAACAGCCTGAGCATGTTCTAGGGCATAGTCACTTGCACCTTGTCCCTCATTACCTAAAATCCAAACACATGCTTGCTTTAAATCTTTGCTATACAAGCTGGTTGAACGATGTGAACTCGTTACAAACACAGGAATTTGAAACTTGGGAAGAATGTCGGTTAACTGAAAATTCTCAAAACAATGTACGCTAAAATGGGCACCCATTCCTGCGCGTAATACACGTGGGGACCAAAGAGAAGCTGAACCTTGCGTACAAATTACTTGCTTAATGTTGGCTGCGGCAGCCGAACGCAATAGCGTACCAACATTTCCAGGGTCTTGCACATTTTCTAAGATTAAGGTATCAGCTTTAAAATCAATTGTTAATGATGTTTTAGGGAGATCGACAATTGCTAAACAAGGCAGAGTTGTACCTAAAGTACTTAAATCTTTATACAGTACTTCACTAATGACAAAAATATGTCCCTGGTGTAATTCAATCACCTTTTGTAATTCAGGATGATCGAGAGCTTGTTCAGTCGTAAATAATGAAAAGATTTTTTTATGTTGTTGTAGCCATGCTAAACACAGATGAGTACCTTCTAGAACAGTTTGCTGATGTTTCTTTCGAGCACTATTGAGTTCGATCAGCCCACGCAAATGTTTGATTTTTGCATTGTCTTTTGATTCTAGAAAAATAACAGCCATAATATAAAGATCCAAAAGGGCATTATAAGATGATAATAATGCCCTGAATATAAAAGTAATTAGTGGTAGCTTGTTACGCGTTCCACTTCATTTTTAGAGCCAATTATAACAGGAACACGTTGGTGTAATTCTGTTGGTTGAATATCCATAATGCGAACACGTCCTGTCGTAGAGGCACCACCAGCTTGTTCAATTAACATGCTCATTGGATTTGCTTCATACATTAAACGCAAACGACCTGCTTTTTTAGGATCTTTGAGATCATAAGGGTAGAGGAAGATGCCGCCACGGCATAAGATGCGGTGAATATCACCCACCATGCATGCAACCCAACGCATATTGAAATCTTTTTCACGGACTGATGTTTTACCCGCTAAAAGTTCGTCAATATAGCGTTTCACTGGATTTTCCCAATGACGTTGATTTGATGAGTTGATAGCGAATTCTTGTGTATCTACTGAAACTTGTACTTGATCCGTAGTAAGTAGGAAGGTTTGAGTGGTTGGATCGAAAGTAAAGAATACAACACCTGCACCTACGGTAAGCGCTAACATGGTCGAAGGACCATAAAGCACATAACCAGCCGCCACTTGCTCAGTACCCGCTTGCATAAAATCTGCAGATTGAGTGACTGCATTTTTAGCGGGAAGAATAGAGAAAATTGTGCCAACACACATGTTGATGTCGATGTTGCTTGAACCATCGAGTGGATCGAATAACACTAAATATTTGCCATTTTCTTGGGCAGGTGTGAAATCATCCAATTCTTCAGAAGCTAATCCACCTACTTGCGGATGCGCTTTTAATGCATCAATAAGATAGTCGTTAGAAATGACATCTAATTTCTTTTGAGTTTCACCTTGTACATTTTCGTTGCCAGCACTGCCTAAAATACCAGCTAAAGCGCCTTTTTGTAGTGCTTGGTCAATGGTTTGGCATGTTGCCGCGATTGTTTCAATGACTTGTGCCAATTCTGGTGTCAAATTCCCTTTTTGTTGTTCTAAATATTGGGATAATGTAAGGTTTGACATATTGAATTGCTCCGATTTAGCCGCATCAAAAATTGATAAAAAGAATGTCGCTATTCTAGATGAGATCGCTCGAAAAATAAAAATTATCTTAATTTATTTATGTTGCTTTTGTGATTACAAGCATTCTATTACATGCTATGTTGATTGCATACTAGACAGGAAGTTTGGAGAGGAACGATGTCAACCAAAAATTTTGAAGCTACCCCTACGCCAAGTGAATCGATTAGCTTAGATACGATTTCGAAAGAAAGTGTGAAAGATGCTTGGAAAGAGTATGAAGCGAAGCCTGAGTATAAAGAATTTAATAAGCACGATATGATTGAGTCGATGCAACCTCAGTCGAAGCAAAAATCTTCATCTTAATCAAAATAAAAATGCTCACATTGTGAGCATTTTTATTGCAAATCCGAACATTATTTTAATAATGGTGGCACTGCTTCATAATTAATTTCTACGCGACGATTTTCTTTCCACGCTGCTTCGTCATGACCCGGGTTTACAGGTGCTTCTTTACCGTAGCTCACGGCTTCTAACTGCTGTGGGTTGACACCATTGGTAATCAAGAAACTTTCGACCGCTTTTGCACGACGCTCACCTAAAGCCATATTGTATTCACGCGTACCACGTTCATCCGTGTGACCTGTCAATGCCACCCGAGAATTGGCATTTGCAACGAGGAACTGTGCATGTGCTTGAAGTGTTTGATAGTCATCATTTGATAGATCGCTGCTATCGTAATCAAAGTGAACAACACGTTTCGCTAAAAATGTTTTGTTCGCAGCAGTTACCCCTTTTGATGAAGCGCCAGCCAAGTTCTGTGCATTTAATGCAGCATCTTCACTTAGTCCGTCAGTGCTTACCGTGGTTGACGTATTAGGTGCTGTATTGCCTGCTGTGATTTCAGCAGCAGGTTTACGACTCGCACAACCCGTGAAAGCAATCGTCGCAGCTAAGAGTGGAACTGTTAGGTATTTAATATTCATGTGATTCTCCAATCAATCAAATTTATTTTGGTGCCCAAGCGGGTTCACGGACTTCACCTTGTTCGCTTGGTAAATTCATACGGAAACGACCATCTGTAGACATAATAGAGAGTAAGCCGCGGTTACCTTCACGTGTTGCATAAACAACCATCTGCCCATTCGGAGAGAAACTTGGTGACTCATCCAGACTGGTTGGTGTCAATATATTAGTGATCCCTGTATTAATATCTTGTAATGCGACTTTGTAATTACTGCCACTTGGTCGATGAACTAAAGCAATTTTTTTACCGTCAGCACTTAACGTGCCGCGTGCATTAAATGCACCTTTGAAGGTAAGGCGTTTAACTGAACTATCATCAAAACTGTAGCGATAAATTTGAGGAGAACCGCCACGATCTGAGGTGAAAATAAATGATTTTCCATCAGGTGCATAACGTGCTTCGGTATCAATCGCTGAGTCATTGGTCATACGCTGTAGTTGGCGCGTATTTAAATTCATCTGATAAATTTCAGGATTACCATGCATAGATGCTGTGAACAACATAGATTGCCCATCGGGCGAGAAGCTTGGTGCACCATTTAAGCCTTTGAAGCTCGCTAAAACCTCACGTTGACCCGTTGCTAAATCCTGAATGTAAATTGCAGGACGTTTAGTTTCGAAAGAGACATAAGCAATTTTTTTAGCGTCAGGTGCCCATGTTGGAGAAAGGATTGGATCTCGTGATGACAGTACCGTTTTAGGTTGTTCGCCATCCGTATCAGCAATTTGTAATGTATAGCGTTGAGCAGGGGTTTCTGGATTGCGTAATACATAGGCAATACGACCGCTAAAATCACCCGCAATACCAGTCAGTGCTTGATATATCGCATCACTGATCATATGCCCAGCTTGACGAACACGAGAGCTTGGTACAGTCAGCACTTCATTTAATAAGTATTGTTGTTTTTGTACATCATAGAGTTGGTAATGGATTTCAAATGTATTCGCATCGATGGTTTTAATTTGACCAACCACCACATATGGCACACCAGCATTTTGCCAATCACCAGCTTGGATTTGGTTGATGCTTGCAGTTGCAGGTAAGTTTTGCGATGCACTTGTAAATCGACCTGAACGATTTAAATCATTTTCAATGATTGGATAAATCGCACTGTCATTTGTAAAAGGGATAATTGCAATTTTTGGCGCTTGTTCGGGTGCTTTTGCAATTTCAAGGTGAAGTTGTGCAAAAGTTGCTGTTGGAACAATTGCGCTAATAGCAGTCAAAACTGCTAAGGAGATGAGGTGTTTACGAGTCTTGTCCATAGTTACAATTACTTATGTTCGTATTTTTGTGGCTGTTGATTATTTAACATAGTTACAGGCTTTGTTCTATTAAAAGCATGTAACGTTAACTATTCATTACTGTTTTGCAGTAAAGCTAGAAGTAAAGCTTCTTGCTTCACGGCGTGCATCAGGGTCATCTGGCATAGGGTAAGGAGCAGCGGCTCGAACAGCGGCTTCTACACTTGCTTTTACATCGGGATCACTAGAATTTACAATCACAGATAAAACAGCACCACTATCACTAAGTGTTACACGGGCTGTTGCTTTTTGTCCTGTTGAACCAGAAGGGACATTCCAAGCTCTTTCAATTTTATTTGTGAAATCACGTTTGGCAGTCGAAGCAATTTTTTTCGAATCTGCCTTTTTCTGAGCTGCCTCTTGCTCTGCCTTTTTAGCAGCAGCGGCTTTTGCATCTGCTTCGGCTCTTTCGGCATCTGCTTTATCTTTTGCAGCTTTATCAGCAGCGGCTTTGTCTTTTGCAGCTTTATCAGCGGCAGCTTTGTCTTTTGATGCTTTGTCAGCAGCGGCTTTGTCTTTCGCAGCTTTATCGGCAGCAGCTTTGTCTTTTGCAGCTTTATCGGCAGTGGCTTTGTCTTTTGCAGCTTTATCAGCAGCGGCCTTGTCTTTCGCAGCTTTATCGGCAGCGGCTTTGTCTTTAGCTGCTTTATCAGCAGCGGCCTTGTCTTTTGCAGCTTTATCAGCAGCGGCTTTGTCTTTAGCAGCTTTATCAGCAGCGGCTTTGTCTTTAGCAGCTTTATCGGCAGCGGCTTTGTCTTTTGCAGCTTTATCGGCAGCGGCTTTGTCTTTAGCAGCTTTATCAGCAGCGGCTTTGTCTTTAGCAGCTTTATCAGCAGTAGCTTTGTCTTTTGCAGCTTTATCAGCAGCGGCTTTGTCTTTAGCAGCTTTATCAGCAGCGGCTTTGTCTTTAGCAGCTTTATCGGCAGCGGCCTTGTCTTTTGCAGCTTTATCGGCAGCGGCTTTGTCTTTTGCAGCTTTATCAGCAGTAGCTTGTTCTGTTTGACGTTTTACTTCTTCATCTGCACGTTGTTTTTCGGCAATTTTGCGTTGTTCTTCTGCTTGTTTTGCTTGGGCTGCTTCTTTTGCTTTTTGTTTTGCATCAGCGAGTTGCTGTGCAGTAGGCGTTGGTGGAGTGACAGGAACATTTTCAGGTTGAGTATTATCTACAACAGGGCTTAATATTTCTTCCGCTTGATTTTCAGCAGTCGTTTCCTGTTCTACAGGTTTTGCCATCGGTGGTGGTAAATCTTCTGGCTTGATGAGAACAGTCGTCAGTTTTTTCGGTTGCTCAGGCGGTTTACTTAGACCTAAGAAAAGCAAGCCAACAATCGCAATTGCATGTACCCCAAGGGTAAAACCTAGCGCAATTGCATTTTGTTTAAAAGGTGGCTCTTGAAATTTTTTCATAACTTACTTTAATGGCTCTGTCAGTAAACCAACTTGAGTTAAACCGGTTTCTTGTAAACTAGCCATGAGTGATACAACCTCACCATAGGGGCGAGATTTATCACCATTTACTAATACGGTGAGTTGTTTATTTTCTTGTTCCGCTTGCTTTTGAGCATCACTCAAAATAGCTTCAAGCTGCTCAAGTGAAAGAGGTTCACTATCTTTATGATCTTGGTATTGCAAATAAATATTGCCATCTTTGCCAATCGTTACCATTGCAGGCATGTCTTTCGATTCGATAGGATTATTATTCGCTTGGGGCAAATCAACTTTGATGCCGTTGGTAATCATAGGTGCAGTGACCATAAAAATGACTAAAAGTACCAACATAACGTCAATATAGGGTACAACGTTCATATCACTTTTCAGTGGTTTTTTAATGCGTTCAAAACGCCCAGATCGTTGAATTGCCATTATGCATCTTCCTGTGTCGATCCAATCGCTTGACGCTGTAAAAGAGCGACCATTTCTTCTGCGAATAACGCACGATCTGAGTAAATAGATTCACCTTTCGCTGTGAAGTGGTTAAAAGCCAGCACAGCAGGAATTGCTGCAAATAAACCGATTGCCGTTGCAATAAGTGCTTCAGCAATACCCGGTGCTACGGTTGCCAAAGTAACTTGATCAACGGCAGCAAGGCCAATAAAGGCATTCATAATGCCCCAAACCGTACCGAATAAGCCGATATAAGGCGCAACAGAACCAATACTCGCAAGCGCTCCTAAACCTTGTTCTAAACCGCCTTGATCACGACTTAGACCGACACGAAGAATACGTTCAGTACCTTCAATGGTTTGATTGGTATCTGCTTTGCGTTTTTGTAGTTTAAAAAACTCACCTAAACCTTGATAAAAAATATCTTCTAGGCCACTACGTTTCGAGTTTAACTGAGCATTATTGTAGAGCGTGTTTAATTCGGCACCTGACCAGAACATTTTTTGAAAATGCTCATCATCTTGAGCTGCTTTTTTAAAACCCATATGTAATTTGGCAATTAAGTACCAGCTGAAAATTGACGCTAGTAATAAGATCAACATGACCAATTGCACGACTGGGCTGGCTTGTAAAATCAGGTCAGAAATATGTAGAGAAGATTCTAAATTAGTTGCCATAAGTTGAGTGCCGAAAGTTTATTTTTAGTCCTGTGCTAATTCTTTTTGAATCAGATCACGTATTTCTTCAGGAAGTCTACGTGGCATTAACTCTTTGTTTAAACATGCCAACGTAACCTCACCTGAAGCAAGCAAGATTTCACCACGATAAATATTTTGTTGCAACACAAAAGACGCGGCTTTACACGAAATAACACGTGCTGTAACGGTAATTAAATCGTCCATTAATATAGGGCGTACATATTTCACCTGAATTTGATGTACAACGAAGTTGTAGTCTTGTTGATGCCAGTAGTGATCGATGCCTGCTGCACGTAACCATTCAGTGCGTGTGCGTTCCATAAAACGAATGTGATTGGCATGGTAAACGATACCACCTGCATCTGTATCTTCAATATATACACGAATATTAAATTCAAAATGATTAGCCATATCCTTAACCTATTTCTGCATACTGCGAGCAATTGAGGGAATGATATTGCGTCAATGATAGGATGGGAATAGTAATAAATAACATATTGCTAGATCATTGAAAAATTAAGCCCTAATGATTAGGGCTTAAAGTGGAAGGTGAACAACAATTATTACAACTCGTTCCAATCAACTGTTTTTGGATAACCTTGTACAAGTTTTGCATTGGCATAAGCACTCACTAATGCTTGACCACCAATTGTTTGAGTAATTGATATGGTATTTTGTTGATTATAGAGATCAACGATTTCAACTTTTGCAGCACTTGGCTTTAAAGCATAAAAATCACTTTCTGTTGAAAATTTAAAATTAGAGTTAAAGTTTACAGAGAAAACCTTACCTCTAATTTCGCCACTTAATTGTCCTTTCGCTATATCTTCTATGTTGCCAGTAGATGCATTGAAATTTGAAGTGAGTGCATAATTGTTTAGAGTATATTGATAAATACTGTTGTTATTTGTTTTATCTATGAACTTGTAAGTGGCTTGATTAGATTCAAATAAGCTTTGAGTTAAGTTGTCACTAATAATTGTATATGTATATTTTAATTTACCATTGACTGAAATTGATTCATCGGCCGTGTCAATATTCATATTTGTCAAGGTAAGCTCACTTTTGGTTGAGGTACCTGATTTTGCAGTATTAGACTGGATATTACCTGAAACCGAGATCGTCGTTCCTGTATTATCAGCCATGAGCTTACAGTTATTGAGCGTTACGCTATTGTCTGTATTCACTGTTGCTGTACCAGATATGCAGGGTAACTTAGAGTCAATCGCAGTGGCTCGCGCATAAGCTCCATCAGCAAGTACTGCAATATTAAGTAGTAAATTTTCAGATTGATTGGAAAGATTTACCACAGGTTCATTAATGATGTCGATAGTTTCTGATTTATTATAATCTAGTTTTTCTTTACTATCATTTTTTGTTTGGTTATTTGTACTGTCGCTGCTTCCACCACCGCATGCTGTTAATGATAATGCCCCAGAGCATAAAACAGAAGCCAATATTTTATTCGTCATTTTCTTACCTTAATGTATTAGATTTTATGTAGTTAAAATGAAAGTTTATTTCTTTTAACTACGTAATTATAGCAAGAAAACATGTATTTTATATTAAGATGCGAAATTTTATATTATGTTACTTTTCCATAAAAGCGCATTTTATAATGTCTTTATTCAGGTGGTGTCATACCAAACTGTAAATAAGCCATATTTGTTGCAATACGACCACGTGCAGTACGCATGACATAACCTTGTTGGATTAAATAAGGTTCGATTACATCTTCAAGTGTTCCGCTATCTTCAGCCATCGCGGCTGCTAAAGCTTCAACACCTGTTGGACGACCTTCAAAACGCTCAAGTAACATACTGAGATAACGACGGTCTAAAGTATCTAAACCATCTTTATCTACATTAAGCATGTCTAAAGCACGTTGTGCCATCTCTTGAGTCACTTCACCCGTGCCTTTCACTTGCGCATAATCTCGAACACGACGTAATAAACGATTGGCAATACGTGGCGTACCACGTGCACGTCTAGCGATTTCAGTTGAACCTTCTTTGGTAATCGGAACATCCATCAAGTTTGCCGAACGAGTGACAATATAGGTTAAGTCCTCAACAGAATAGAATTCTAAACGTTGAACAATCCCAAAGCGGTCACGTAAAGGCGAGGTGAGTAGCCCCGCACGCGTTGTTGCTGCAACTAAAGTGAAAGGTGGTAAATCTAATTTAATTGAGCGGGCAGCAGGACCTTCACCAATCATAATATCTAATTGGTAATCTTCCATTGCCGGATAAAGAATCTCTTCAATAACAGGGGATAGACGATGGATTTCGTCAATAAAAAGGACATCGCCTTCTTCCAAATTGGTCAGCATCGCCGCTAAATCTCCAGCTCGTTCCAATACAGGACCAGAGGTGGATTTTAAATTACCGCCCATTTCGCGTGCGATAATATTCGCCAATGTGGTTTTACCTAAACCCGGTGGACCAAAAATCAAGGTGTGGTCGAGTGCTTCACCACGACCTCGTGCAGCACCAATAAAGATTTCCATTTGCTCACGTACCACTGGCTGACCAATATAGTCTTCAAGAGAGGTTGGGCGAATCGCACGATCAAAATGATCTTCTGGTTTTTCAGAACCACTGATTAAACGGTCTTGCATAATGAGTTCGGTCTATCTTTATTTATTCAATGACTTAAGTGCAGCTCGGATAATATCACTGGCTTCGGTAAAATCTGCTTTAACGGCTTGAATCAATTTTTGTGCTTCAAGTGGTTTGTAGCCCAGTGATTGTAAAGCGGCTTCAGCTTCGGCAACAGCAGAATTTCCAGTGAACTGTATTTGAGCGGATGCTGTATTATTTGAAACGGTCGTGCTTGAAAATGCTTTAAAACGATCACGTAGTTCAATCATTAAACGTTCAGCTGTTTTCGTACCAACTCCTGGGACTTTGACCAGTGTTTTTACATCAGCATGTTCGACTGTATGGATGAGCATGTCCACGCTCAAAGTCGAAAGAATACCGAGCGCCATTTTAGGACCGACACCATTGACCTTGAGTAAAGTACGAAAAATAATTTTCTCTTGTGCATCACTAAAACCATACAGTTGCTGTGCATCTTCTCGAACCACCAAATGTGTCCATAAAGTGACTTTCTGTCCTTTTTGTAATTGGCAAAATGTCGAAAGTGGTGTGTCAATTTCATAGCCTACACCATTTACATTCAGCAATACGGTTGGGGCTTCTAAGGCAAACACTTCGCCAATTAAACATCCGATCATAAAACTTGTTTCACTGTTGTTTTGAAAATTCAAATTAAAAGATAAAGTTCTCTGTTTTAAAAGAACCCAACTTTATTGCCTTGCAACTCTTGCGCCAAGCTATAAGCCTGATGATCCGAGAACTTACTAATAATATCGAGAACTTGCATAATATTATTATAGTGGTTGTTTTGCAGATTTACGCCTGAATGTTGCAAAATCGACATCAAACGTTGCTCTTTAAAGCTTAAGGTCTTATGTGGCATGGTTAATGGAATAAATGCATCCAAAATCGTTTGTAGGCTTTGATGTGCAATAATTTCTAAACCAGATTTTTGAGGATGTTCAAAAATTCGATCTCTAGCAAGATTTTTCGCTGTTTGAATGCCTATTTCAATATCGGGTGAGCAATATTGTAAAAGACCGCCTTTAAGCTGACCCGTTAAAATTTCATAATGATGTTTAGCAAAAGCAGTAGTGACTTCATCGACAAGACGTTTCATCACACGCCCACGCAAAGCTGCGATTTTTTGCTGCCATGTGGTATGGGGTAAGTGCAACTCTTCAGGACGACCAAAGTCGGCAATCAAATTCAGAAAAATGGGTTCAACCTCATCGTAACTCAGCATATTGAGAATAATGCCATCCTCTAAATCAATGAGGGCATAACACATATCATCCGCAGCTTCTAATAAATAAGTGAGCGGATGACGACAATAATGATATTCACCGAGTTGAATTAAGCCGAGCTGTTCAGCCAATTGTTTTAAGATTTCTTTTTCAGATTGATAGCAACCAAATTTTGCTCTTTGATGCGATGGCATATCGCCTTGTTCTTCAATGGTTTTAGATAACCATGGATATTTTAAATAAGCTCCGAGTGTGGCACAGGTCAAACGCATGCCACCATCATCAGGATGATAATCAATACGACTAAGTAGACGAAGTCCTTGTGCATTGCCTTCAAACTGACGTACATCTGCTGCTTCTTCGGGTGTTAATTGGCTGAGAAAGTCACGATGCGATGCATCATCAAACCATTCCCGAATCGCATATTCACCTGCATGTCCAAAGGGGGGATTACCAATGTCATGTGCAAGGCAAGCTGCCTGAATAATTGCACCAACATCTGCTGGTGAAATCCACATCGGTAATTCATCTTTGATTTTTTCTGCGGCTAACATGCCAAGTGAACGACCAATACAAGAGACTTCAAGCGAATGAGTTAATCGTGTATGAATTCCATCATGTTGAGTGAGTGGATGAACCTGTGTTTTTCTATTCAGTTGGCGAAAGCTTTGAGAAAATATAATTCTGTCATAATCTTTGTGGAAGGGGCTTCGAGCCAATTCGGTACTGCTTTTTTTACTGCCTAAACGAATTGCAGACAGCAATTCCAACCAACGCATTTGTTCCATTCATCATTATTCACTATGAGTTCATTTTCATCATGCCAAAAAAAAGATTAAAGCACTAGTGCAGGGCGACACAAGTTGTCTTAGATAAGTATGTTGTCGTTTATAGTTTTGTATTCAATCATAATTTAAGGCATTTGTTGGTTCGCATATGTTGCTTGTATAAGGTGTTGATGGTGGCGTAAAAGAGTCATTTACAGGCAATGATCAATTCTTTTTTCAGTTTGGTATTTCTACAAAAGAAGAATTGTAAACAAGAAATATGATTTATACAGCAGGCTAAACGAATTGTTACGAATATACTAAACCCATAAAGCGATAAGAAATTAAGTGATTTGGGATAGAAAACTCTGATTTTTAAGATGGATGGCTAGCTGAAAGAAGGCTTTCACAGTAGAATATGCGCTCTCTCATAAGTCACATTGCGGTAGGTTCGTTAGACCCACCCGTGGAGCCAAAGTCAACATGTTTATCGTGGCCGGTGCATCAGCACATTCTTCTTTTAAGAAAGCTCAACTCTTAAAACGTTTAGCGTCAATGAGTTATGTTCAATCTTTTGACAGCCAGTGGGTTTATTTGTTTGATCAAGCGCTCAACGAGCAGCAACATCAATCGGCATTACAACTTTTAAACGATGGTCAATCTTTCGAACTTCGCCAAGCTGCAAGTGATGAAATCCAGATTTTAGTCACACCACGTGTGGGGACAATCTCGCCATGGTCATCTAAAGCAACGGATATTTTCCAAAACTGTAATACACCAGTACACCGTCTAGAACGTGGTCTTTTATTCACGTTAAAAGGTGTCACTGAAATTACGAATGAAGTTAAACAAGTGCTTCATGACCGTATGACGGAAACAGTTTTTGCTCAAATTGAAGATGCAAAAGCTTTATTCTCAGAAACTGCGCCGAAGCCACTCAACTCAATTGATATCTTGGGTCAAGGTAAAGAAGCATTAGTTAAAGCGAATAATGAGTTTGGCTTTGCTTTATCTGAGCAAGAAATTGATTACTTAACCGAAGCATTTACTAAGCTGGGTCGTAATCCAAATGACATCGAGTTAATGATGTTTGCTCAGGCTAACTCTGAACACTGTCGTCATAAAATCTTTGGTTCTGAATGGACAATTGATGGTGAAAAACAACCATTATCATTGTTCCAAATGATTAAGAATACTTATAAAGAATCTCCAACAGATGTATTGTCGGCGTATAAAGACAATGCCTCTGTGATCGTGGGTTATGACACGATGCGTTTTTATCCAAAAGCGGATGAAAATGGTCACTTTGTTTATAAATATAAGAGCCAAGCCGCTCATATTCTAATGAAGGTTGAAACGCATAACCACCCAACAGCAATTTCTCCATTTGCTGGTGCTGCAACTGGCTCAGGTGGCGAAATCCGTGATGAAGGTGCAACAGGTCGTGGTGGTAAACCAAAAGCAGGTTTAACAGGCTTTACGGTTTCTAACTTGAATATCCCTGGTTTCGAACAGCCTTGGGAAGAAAACTACGGTAAACCTTCACGTATGGCATCGCCATTACAAATCATGATTGAAGGTCCATTGGGTGGTGCGGCGTTTAACAACGAGTTTGGTCGTCCTGCATTGAATGGTTATTTTCGTACCTTCGAACAGAATGTGAATGGTGAAGTTAAAGGCTTCCATAAACCAATTATGATCGCTGGTGGTTACGGTAACATTCGTCCTGACCACGTTGAAAAAGATGCGATTCAACCAGGTGACTTACTCATTGTATTGGGTGGTCCTGCCATGTTAATCGGTCTTGGTGGTGGTGCTGCATCATCTGTAGACAGCGGTACTATGGGTGAGAGCTTAGACTTTGCTTCAGTACAACGTGAAAACCCAGAAATGGAACGCCGTTGCCAAGAAGTCATTGATACATGCTGGCGCTTAGAAGACTTTAACCCAATCGTGTCTGTACACGACGTGGGTGCGGGTGGTCTATCAAATGCGATGCCTGAACTAGTGAATGATCACGAGTTAGGTGCTGTATTGAACCTGCGTAAGATTCCATCTTTAGAGCCAGGCATGAGCCCGATGGAAATCTGGTCAAATGAAGCGCAAGAACGTTATGTGTTAGCGATTCGTCCAGAATCTTTAGAACAGTTTGAAGAAATTTGTGCACGTGAGCGTTGTCCGTTTGCAGTACTTGGTGAAGCGACTGAAGCACGTCATTTGACTGTTGAAGATCCATTATTTGAAAACAATGCAGTCGATATCCCAATGCAAGTCATGTTGGGTGGTACGCCACGTATGCAACGTTCGTATGAAACGATTGAACGTAAAGGTAACGACTTTGATGCATCAAAAGTTGATTTGAAAGATGCGATTTTCCGCGTATTGAAGAATCCAACAGTTGCGTCTAAATCATTCCTGATCACCATTGGTGACCGCTCGATTACAGGTATGGTTGCACGTGATCAAATGGTTGGCCGTTGGCAGGTGCCTGTCGCAGATGCAGCGGTAACGACAACAAGCTTGCAAGGCTTCACGGGTGAAGCAATGGCAATGGGTGAGCGTCCACCAGTTGCTTTGTTAAATCCAGCCGCATCAGCGCGTTTAGCGGTTGCGGAAGCAATTACCAATATTGCGTGTGCCAACATCGAACAAATCAGCGATATCAAACTTTCTGCAAACTGGATGGCTGCTGCTGGTCAAAAAGGTGAAGACCAAGCTTTGTTTGAAGGTGTGAAAGCGATTGGTATGGAAATGTGTCCTGCATTGGGTATCGCTATTCCTGTCGGTAAAGACTCACTTTCAATGCGTACCACTTGGAATGATGGTGAAGATAAAGCCGTAACTTCTCCAATGACAGGCGTAATCACTGCGTTTGCACCTGTTTTAGATGTACGTAAAACATTAACACCTGAACTGAAGAACTTAGCAGACTCAGTACTTGTACGTATTGATTTATCTAAAGGTCAATTCCGTTTAGGTGGTTCGATCCTTGCGCAAGTCTATAAAGCAATCGGCTCTGTTACCCCTGATGTTGATAGTTTTGATGACTTCAAAGCATTCTTTGCCTTGATTCAAGACTGGAACAATCGTGGTGTGATCAAAGCTTACCATGACATCGGTGATGGTGGTCTATTGGCAACTGTTGCTGAAATGATGTTCGCATCGCGTTTAGGTGTTGCTCTAGAAAATCAATCAACTGATAGCTTATTTGCTGAAGAAATTGGTGCAGTACTTCAAATTACGGCTGCTGATTGGGCGCAGTTAGAAGTTGAAGTTGCAGCATCTAGCTTGAAAGATACAATTGCTGTTGTTGGTCGTGTGAATACAACTGATCAATTGGTTGTAAATGGTTTAACGCTTGAGCGTGCTGAATTACAACAAGCTTGGGCTGAAGTGTCACATCAGATCCAACGTTTACGTGACAACGTTGAAACAGCTGATCAAGAATTTGCCTTAATTGCAGATAAGAACCACAAAGGTTTAATTGCACAACCAACATATGACTTAAATGAGCCAGTTGAAGCGCCGTTTATCAATACACGTCGTCCAAATATGGCAATTTTGCGTGAGCAAGGTGTAAATGGTCATGTAGAAATGGCTGCTGCTTTTGACAAAGTTGGCTTCAATACTATCGACGTACACATGAGTGATTTACTTGCAGGTCGTGTGAGCTTAAGCGACTTTGAAGGTTTAGTGGCATGTGGCGGCTTCTCATACGGTGACGTGATGGGTGCTGGTGGTGGCTGGGCGAAATCAGTATTGTTCAATGCGAAACTACGTGATCAGTTCGAACAATTCTTCCACCGTGAAAATACATTCAGCTTAGGCGTATGTAACGGCTGTCAAATGATGTCACAACTTGCTCCGCTGATTCCTGGTGCAGAGCATTGGGGACGTTTCCACCGTAACATGTCAGAAGTATTTGAAGCGCGTGCAGTGAATGTTCGCGTAGAGAAATCTGTTTCTGTGTTGCTTGAAGATATGCAAGGTTCGATTTTACCAATCGCAGTTGCGCATGGTGAAGGTCGTTTAGTTGCGACAGAACAACAACTTGCTGCTTTAAATGCAGAGAACCAAGTGATCTTGCGTTATGTAGATAGTTTGGGTAATCCAACTCAGCACTATCCATTGAACCCGAATGGTTCACCTGAAGCGATTACAGGACAAACTTCTAAAGATGGTCGTGCAACAGTAATGATGCCACACCCAGAGCGTAACTTCCGTGCTTTACAACATTCTTGGAAGCCTGAAGATTGGGCTGAAGATGGTGCTTGGTTGCGTATGTTCCGCAACGCACGTAAATTCATTGGTTAATATGAAATAAAAAATAAGCCACCGTCAGGTGGCTTATTTTATTCTTGGATTCAATATAAAATAACGATGAATGAACAAGAACAATCAAATCAAAAAGAATATGCTAAAACTGATTTATTACGTGCCTGAATCACACCTTGAATTAACCAAACTTGCTATTTTTGAAGCAGGAGCAGGTGGTATTGGTAATTATGAACATTGTGCTTGGCAAGTGAAAGGAATAGGGCAATTTAAACCTATTAAAGGTGCAAATCCATTTTTAGGGCAGTTGGATGAACTGGAACAACTTGAAGAGTGGCGTGTAGAAACTATTGTGCCTGAAGATAAAGCCAGTGTTGTGGCAAAGGTATTAAAGGCAAGCCATCCTTACGAAGAGCCTGCCTTTGAGTTTATTCAAATATTAGATATTGAATAATTATACTTTTTGAATAAATAAATCACGATCAAAACGATACTGCGGGAAGAACACACCATCTGTAGCCCGTTCACCTGCACCAATCACCATGACAGGATACTGTTGATCATTTAATTTTAAAATTTTACGAACTAAAGGCTCATCAAAGCCTTCCATCATACAACTGTCAAAACCATAGGCACGTAAAGCCAATACCAAATTTTCACATGCTAAAGCAGTGGTTTTAGTTGCCCATAATTTAGCATCGGCAGGGTTAAATGCAGTCACAGGAAGTTGTTTATCAAGTGTACGGGCTACTTTAAATGCAACTTTTTTGAAGTTACCTAATGCATTGAAATAACCTGTTTTGTAGTTGTAGGGGATAAAACGGTAATATTTTTGTACCATTGCAGGGGCTTCAGGAAATGGAAATTCGCTAATATTTCGTTTTGCCATTTCATCAACACGATCTGTACGCGCCACGCATACGATCAATTCTGATGCAGTTTTAGCAGCAAGCTGTCCTAAGCATGCTTTAACCAGTTGCTTTTTCTTACTTGGATTTTGCACCACATAGAATGTCCACGGCTGTAAGTTTGATGAGTTGGGTGCAAGCAGTGCCAAATCTAAACATTCATCTAAAATCTCACTTGGAATCGGTTTATCCGTGAACTTACGTACTGAACGACGGCTTTCAATGACTTTACGGAAATTGGCAACATCAATATCTTGAGTGGCAGGTTCGTAGTAGCGTTTTTTGTCGGTTTGATTTTGTTCAGACATGAGAATAAATGTTCCTATAAGATTGTTGTTCATATTGGGACGTTAAATAAAAAAACCACCGAGTTTTGACTAAGTGGTTTATATAAAAACAGTGTAATGTATTAATTGAACTGTGAGAAGTCAGGCTTACGTTTTTGCATAAATGCTTGTACAGCTTCCATCATTTCAGGTGAACGGACACGCTGCATAAAGATTTCAGCTTCTTCATCGACGCAAGCAATAATTTCAGCTAGGTCTTTTTTCATTAGCGCTTTACTTTGTTTTAGAGACGCTAAAGGTAATGCTGCTAAATGTTGAGCTGTTTGTTGTGCGGTTGCATAAACATCCTCAACGACATCATTCACGAGATTTGCTTTTACTGCTGTTGCAGCATCAAATTTCTTCGCTGTGAATAATAATTCAGCCGCTTTCTGATAGCCTGCTTGTTTGACCAATAAACGGCTCGCAGCACCTTCAGGAGAAAGGCCTAGGCTGACGAATGGAATTTGGAATAGGGCAGTATTGTCTGCAAATACGATATCAGCATGTAATAAGATCGTTACACCGATCCCGATTGCTACGCCTTTCACTCCAATAATCAGTGGTTTAGAAAAACGAGCCGCAGCTTTTAATAACACAAATGGTGGTTGATCGCCTGCTTTGCCTTCATACGGCTTTTGCACAAAGGCCATGAAATCTTTCATGTCATTACCCGCAGTAAAATCTTGTTCTGCACCACGGAAAATAACAACACGTACATCTTTATTTGTATCAGCTTCATCTAATGCTTTTGCAATCCATAGATAAAGTTCGCCGTAAAGTGCATTCTTTGCTTCTGAACGGTTAATGGCTAAGGTGAGTACGCCATCTTCTAAATTTGCTTGCAAATGTTGATGAGGTTGTTGAATACAGCTAAGTGTCATCGTACTATCCTTGCTTTAATCCAGATTGATTTTTTAAGTGTCCTCATTATGTCGCATATTTACCTAAATGGCGCAACTGATGAGTTCACAAAAAGTGAAATTACGCCTATGTACACATTTGACTATCTCGTTTTTATTGGACGCTTTCAGCCTTTTCATTTAGCGCATCTACAAACCATTGAAATTGCATTACAACAAAGTCAGAACGTGATCTTGGCATTGGGTTCAGCGCAATCAGAACGGAATATCAAAAACCCATTTTTAGCCCATGAACGTGAGCAAATGATTCTGTCTAATTTTTCAGAAGATGAGCAGAAACGGATTCATTTCGTGCATGTGGTTGATGTGTATAACGATGAAAAATGGGTCAAACAAGTCAAAACATTGGTCAATCAAGTGGTTCAGCCAAATGCAAAAGTAGGTTTGATTGGTCACTTCAAAGATGAATCTTCGTATTATTTAGCTTTATTTCCAGAATGGCAGATGGTTGAGTTGGATAGTTTAAAAGATTCTATTTCAGCCACGCCTATGCGAGAAGCCTATTATCGGGGAGAGATTCAAACTGAATTTTTCCCTAAAGGCACGATTGAATTTCTGACTGAATTTAAAAATACAAAAGTCTATGTGGAATTGCAGCATAAATATCTTGCGGGTGATAAAAGTAATTTGGATGAATGTTTTTAAGATTTTAGTTCTTTAAGCAGAAAATCGATGAAAACACGAATATGGAAAGATTCGTGTGTTTTTGATGGATAAACTAGGTTCTGTTGAGATTTGCTGTATAAAAAATAGCGAGTAAGTAAAATTTAATCGTCAAACCAAATTCACTACTCGCTATGCCTCGTACAATGCCGAATGATCAACACTGGTCAAAGTTTGAATCTTGCGGAGCGATGCTCCTCATGCGTAATGAAGTGCCTTGCAATGCTTTTAAATCTTCCAATACTTGTTCAGCATGACCAGCAGCTTTAACTTTGCGATAGCTTTTCACTAACTGTTTGTTGTGAAAAATAAAAGTTGAACGCTCAATGCCCATGACTTGTTTGCCATACATATTTTTTTCTTTGATGACATCAAAATGTTTGCATAACACTTCTTCTTTATCACTAATTAAATCAATTGTGAGCGCTTGTTTTTCCGTGAAATTTTGATGTGCTTTAACAGAATCTCTAGAGACTCCAAAAATTTGACAATTTAATCCTTCAAATTGATCTTTTAAACACGAAAATCCAATAGCTTGAGTCGTACAACCTGGGGTTGAATCTTTGGGGTAGAAATAAATGACAAGCCATTCGCTGCCTAACTCAGCAAGATTGACTTCACCTTGTGTAGTTGAAAAAGTATGATTCGGTAATTCAATATTCTCAGACATTTTTATTCCTTCTATAAAGCTAAGCGTGATCTAGTTCAAGTGGTAAAAAAGCATATTCTTCATGATAAACAATTTCACCGTGACGTATAGGAATTGCTTTGTTAAAACCTTGTCCTGTCAATCACAATGGTATGGAATTTTCCATCCTCTTTAACATAAAGGAAAGTTTAACAGAGCCTACAAAAAAGCCTGCATTTATGCAGGCTTTAATCTGAATAATACAAGCTTACTTTTTAGGAGCTTGTTGCTGAGCAGCTTTCATTGCTTCTTCAGTTAACTTTTCAAGCTTAGACACCAGTGGTGCACCTAGGCAAGCTTGTAATTCTTTATTTTGTTGCTGTACAAATGCTAAAGAACTTGGGCTTTTCTTCGCATTGATTGCGCTTTGAATTTCCCATTTTTGAGCTTCAGTTACTTTCCCTTGAGCATCAATTTGGCAACCACAAAATTTACTCACTTCCGCAGCTGATAACTTACCACCTTTAGTGGTTTGTTCCTTACAGACGTTAATCAATGCAGATTTTACATTGGTACTTTTATATGCTGCTTGTAATGGATTATCAGCTGCGTGAATTGCCATTGCAAATAAAGCAGTCGCTGACATCATTGTAGAAAGAATAAGATTTGATTTTAAAAACTTCATATATTGTACCTAATTATAACCCTATATCGTCTATTCGGTATAGCGTGTAGGGTCCGCAATACCTGCTTCGATAAAACCTTGTTGGCGTAAACGGCAACTGTCGCATTTGCCACACGCACGTCCTTGAGCATCTGCCTGATAGCAGGATACTGTTTGGCTATAGTCTACGCCATGTTCGATACCTAAGCGTATAATATTCGCTTTGGATAAATGTAACAAAGGTGTTTCAATTTTAAGGGGTTTTCCTTCCACGCCCGCCTTTGTTGCCAAACGCGCAAGATTGGCAAAAGCGTCAATAAATTCAGGACGGCAGTCAGGATATCCTGAGTAATCAACAGCATTGACACCAATCACAATGGCTTGAGCGTCAAATACCTCAGCTGCTGCAAGAGCATAGGATAGAAAAATTGTGTTACGTGCTGGAACATAAGTTACAGGAATCCCTTCTTGTAATTGTTCAGGTACATCAATGTTATGATCTGTAAGCGCAGAGCCGCCTAAATTGCCTAAATCAATATTAATCACACGATGTTCTACACCTGCACGTTGTGCGAGTGCTTTGGCTGCATCAAGCTCAGTTGTAGAGCGCTGACCATACATAAAACTTAAAGCGATACAGTCATAGTTTGCTTGTGCCCAAGCGAGACATGTTGTCGAGTCTAAACCGCCAGACAATAATACGATGGCACGAGAACGCATATTATTTTCCATTATTCAACCTAAAATTATTCGTAGATGATTTGCCTCATTTGAGACAGTCACAAGATGATTAGCGACCAGATTCATCATTCCACAACAGCTTATGTAACTGTAATTGAAAGCGAACAGGGAGATGGTCATCTAAAATCCACTGAGCTAAATCACGTGCAAGAGCAGGCAGAGCAACAGTACCTTTTTCTACCGCGAAAGCAGGAGAGAACCATACTGTACTGACTTTATCTTGCAACTGGAAACTTCCCAGTTGTTGTTTAGACCATTCATAGTCGGCACGATTACAAATCACAAATTTAATCTGATCATGCTGTGTTAAATAGTCGAGATTGGTAAGTAAATTACGATGATCTTCATTAGACGTTGGTGTTTTTAAATCCAACACTTTGGAAACACGAGGATCAACTTTCGATACATCTAAAGCACCGCTGGTTTCAAGTGAAACTTCAAATCCAAGATCACAAAGACGTTGTAATAAAATCAGACAGTTTGGTTGTGCAAGCGGTTCGCCACCTGTCACACAGATATAAGGTGTTTTATGTTGGCTTGCTGTTTCGATAATCTCTTCAAGGGATAAACGTTCACCACCTTCAAATGAATAAGTCGTATCACAATAACTACAACGTAAAGGACAACCCGTTAAACGAATAAAAACGGTCGGTAAACCAAAAGTATTCGCTTCGCCTTGCAAAGAATAGAAGATCTCGGTAATACGTAAACCAGCCGCAGGATCAGATACAGGAATTGCAGAAGAACGTAAGGAAGCCATAAATAGTTACCACAAACAGTTGCTACATAAGCAGCAAGTACATAAAAAACAAAATCTCTACGACCATAGCTGATCGTAGAGACGAGGAGCGATGAAACTCCGAGAAACGTTATAAATTAGTCTGCACGTAATAAATCGTTCAAGCTAGTTTTTGCACGTGTTTTCGCATCTACTTTTTTCACAATAATTGCAGCATAAAGGCTGTAAGTACCACATTTCGATGGAAGGCTACCTGCAACAACGACTGAACCTGCTGGTACGCGACCATAGTGAATCTCACCTGTTTCACGATCAAAGATTTTAGTTGATTGACCAATGAATACGCCCATTGAAATCACTGAACCTTCTTCAACAATCACACCTTCAACGATTTCTGAACGAGCACCGATGAAGCAGTTGTCTTCAATAATCGTTGGATTTGCTTGTAATGGTTCGAGTACACCACCGATACCAACACCACCAGATAAATGAACGTTTTTACCGATTTGAGCACATGAACCCACAGTTGCCCAAGTATCAACCATAGTGCCTTCATCAACATATGCACCGATGTTGACATACGATGGCATCAATACGACATTTTTCGCTTGGAAGCTACCACGACGAGCAACAGCAGGTGGTACAACACGGACACCAGCAGCTTTAAATTGTTCTTCAGTCCAACCTGAATATTTTGTTGCAACCTTGTCATAAAACTGTAGATCACATGCTTCGATTGGCTGGTTGTCATTCAGTTTGAATGAAAGTAAAACAGCTTTTTTTAGCCATTGGTGAACAACCCACTCACCATCGATTTTTTCAGCGACACGAAGTGTACCATTGTCTAAACCTGTTAGCGCCTCTTCAACAGCTTGACGAATTTCAGTAGGGCAATCTGCTGCACTGTAGTTTGCACGGTCTTCAAAGGCTTGTTCAATGATTGTAGAAAGCTGAGACATGATCTTCATTCTTCCAAAAATAAATTTCCGAGATTTTACACTAATTTGATACAAGAATCTTTGAAAAAAGTCGTTACAATAAAGTGTTTTAAAATTAATCAATAAAATTGTACTAAATTCGGATTTAATTGTTTTTTATCCATTATTTTGAAATATACAATTATTTTGAATTTGTATCAAAAAATAACAAAAAGTAATCAGTTTCTGTATAAAAAGATATCAATCATTCTTTTAAGATTTTACTACAGTAACAACTATACCTTAGATAAAAGTATTTTTTGAGGAGACTTCAATGAAAGCTTTGCGCGTTATTTTAGCTGCAGGTGCATTAACAGCGATTGCAGGTTCTGCTTTAGCAGCAGATGAACAAGTTGTGAAGGAATCAGGTTCTACGTTTCCTTCATACTTAGATCCAGTTTCAGTTCGTGCTGAAGTGGGTACTACAGGTTATGGTGGTGCAATTTCTTATCGTGTTAATCCATATGTAGGTTTAAGCCTTGGTTACAATGGTGGCGATATTTCATGGTCTGATGATGTCAAAATTGATGGCACCAAATATGATCTTGATATGGAGAATAACAACACATATTTAAATGCTGAACTTTATCCATGGGGTGCGAGTCAAAATGCGTTCGCTCGTTCTCTTTATGTAGCAGCAGGTGTTGGGTATCTTGATAATGATTATGATCTTCAGAAACGTACATCAGCAGGTCGTACTTTAACAATTGACAACAATGATTATGAAGTTGTTAATCCTGGGCAAGAGGGTGGTGTACGTGGCAAAATGTCATATAAAAATAACATCGCGCCTTATGTCGGTTTAGGTTTGAATGCACCAGTGTATAAAAATATTGGTTTATTTGGTGAAGTTGGTGCTTACTACACAGGTAACCCTGACGTAAAACTTGATGCTTACAACTTAAAAGGTGTTAACGGAGCTAAGCCGATTAATCAGGCAGTTGCTGATGAGCAAGACAAAATTGCGAATAAGAGTCGCTATGAGTGGATGCCAGTGGCTAAAGTGGGTGTGAGCTTTAAGTTCTAATCCCCCAACTCTTCATAAAAACGAGCTTTGAGCTCGTTTTTTATGCTCATATTTTAGGTGAAAATAAATGGCTAATAGTAGTAAAGTCATTCATTTTGTTTGATTTATTCTTCGGGATAAGCCACTTTTTTAAGTTCTTTGATGTTTGTTTTTGGAGAACATAAAGAAATAAATTCATAACCATAGCCACGTAAAAGATGTCCTTTACGCACAGCAATCCAAGTTGTATTCACTCCAAAAACATCAGTTTTTAATTGTTCTAAGCGATAATCTTTGTCTGTGTCATAAGCGACATCATTGACAATACCCACCCCCATATTGAGTTCAACATAGGTTTTAATGACGTCGGCATCTAAGGCGGACATCACGATATCGGCATGTATATGAGCATCTTCAAATGCCTTATCGATTTTAGAGCGTCCAGTAAAGCCGCCATGATATGTAATTAATGGATATTCGGCCAAGACATCTAAACTAATTTTATCTAATTTAGTCAAAGGGTGGTCTTTAGGTGTAATGATACTATGATGCCATTCATAATAAGGTACGCTAGCTAAGTTCTCTTCCGTCGTCAAAGATTCAGTTGCGATACCAATATCTGCTTCACCTTGGAGTAGCATTTCTGCGATTTCAACAGGACTCGCTTGTTGTAAAACCAAATGTACTTTTGGGAATAATTTTTTAAACTGATTCACAATCGGTGGAAGAACATACCGTGCTTGGGTATGCGTTGTTGCAATCGTTAATGTCCCCTCATCAACTTTATTAAAATCATCTGCGAGACGTTTAATATTGTCAGCATCAACTAACATACGCTCCACAATGCTTAATAACGATTGACCTGGTTCAGTTAAACCGAGCAAGCGTTTACCTTTACGTACAAAGAGTTGTACACCTAACTCATCTTCTAAATCTTTAATGTGCTTACTGACACCAGATTGGGAGGTATAAAGTGCCGCAGAAGCTTCAGTTAAATTAAAGTTTTGGCGAACAGTTTCTCGAATAATTCTGAGTTGTTGAAAGTTCATAATAATTTTTCCACATAAAAGATGAGGAACGATCAAACTTATTTAATCGCCCTCAAGATATTATTCTAAGCAACTTGAGTCGTTTGGTCTGCAAATAAATGAAGTTGAGCTGCACTAATCCAGACGGTTTGATTCGGTCTAAATTGATGTAAATTTGCTTCTTCCACACTAAGTAAAATCTCAATGGTACGTCCACTGCGATCTTGTAACTCCGCAATCACTTTGCCCGCAATCCAGACTTCACGTATAAACGTTGCCTCAATCGTATTCGCTTGGGGACGGGTATGAATATGTAATTCATTTGGTCGTGCAAATGCAATCACTTTTCCTTGCGGTGCTTCTAATGAGGTTGGCAGTTGGATTCGATCATCACCAATGCGGATGATACCGCTAGTATGTTCGCCTTCAAAACGATTTGCTTGACCTAAGAAATCAAAAACAAAGGGTGTTGCTGGTTTTTCATAAACTTCACGAGGTGAACCAATTTGTTCAACATCACCTTTATTCATGACAATAATTTGGTCTGCGACTTCCAAAGCCTCTTCTTGGTCATGTGTAACAAAAATAGATGTGATATGTAGTTCATCATGTAAGGTTCGTAACCAACGGCGTAATTCTTTACGAACTTTGGCATCTAGTGCACCGAAAGGCTCATCGAGTAACAAAACACGTGGTTCTACTGCAAGAGCGCGTGCTAGTGCAATACGTTGACGTTGTCCACCTGAAAGTTGAGCAGGGTAACGATCAGCTAAGAATCCAAGTTGAACCAAATCTAATAAGCGCGTGACACGTTTTTTAATTTCGGCTTCTGATGGGCGTGTGGCGCGTGGGCGAACACGTAGGCCAAAGGCAATATTGTCAAACACAGTCATGTGGCGGAACAGGGCATAATGCTGGAACACAAAGCCGACTTGACGTTCACGAACATGGATATTGGTCGCATCTTCGCCTTCAAGTAAAACTTGACCATGATCAGCAGATTCTAAACCCGCGATGATGCGTAATAATGTTGTTTTTCCACAGCCTGAAGGACCAAGCAAAGCGACTAATTCACCTTCAGGAAAGTCTAAAGAGATATTTTTGAGTGCATGGAATGCACCGAAGTGTTTTTCAATATTTTTAACTTGAATACTCATGTGTTCATTCCTTAGTGATTCGGTTGATGTTCATTTGCTTGGTCTTGGCGTATTTCTAACCAAGTTTTCAAGATCAATGTGATAATCGCTAAAAATGCCAGTAATGAAGACACAGCAAATGCAGCACTAAAGGTATATTCGTTATAAAGAATCTCGACGTGTAACGGCAGGGTATTGGTTTCACCGCGGATGTGTCCTGAAACCACAGACACCGCACCAAACTCTCCCATTGCACGGGCATTACACAGAATCACACCGTAAATCAAACCCCATTTAATATTTGGTAGGGTCACTTTCCAAAAGGTTTGCCAACCTGAAGCACCGAGTACAATCGCAGCTTCTTCTTCTTCGGTCCCTTGTGCTTCCATGAGTGGAATTAATTCACGAGCAACAAAAGGAACAGTAATAAAAATTGTGGCTAAAACAATGGCAGGTACGGCATACAGGATTTTAATATCGTGATCCATTAACCAACCGCCAACCCAACCTTGTGAACCAAAAATCAGAACCAACATTAAACCTGCAATTACAGGGGAGACTGAAAATGGCATATCAATAATGGTGGTCAAGATGGCTTTGCCACGGAACTGGAATTTAGCCACAGCCCAAGCAGCCGCGACACCAAAAACTACATTAATCGGTACAGCAATCGCTGCTGTCAATAAGGTTAGTTTGACTGCCGACAGGGTGTCAGAATCAGTTAAGGCATTGATGTAAACTGAAAGACCTTGTTTAAATGCTTCAACAAAAACCAAAATGAGCGGTAGTATTAAGCAACTTAAGAAGAAAATCAGTGCAATACCAATTAATGTATAACGGACCCATGTTGGTTCACGGGTTGAATCACGAGATTGCAACTTTATGGCTAAAGCATTGCTATTCGTATTTAAACTCATTGCGCAGTTCTCCCTGTACGACGGCTTGCCCATGCTTGAACTAAATTAATTAAAAATAAGATGGCAAATGAGAGAACGAGCATAACTACAGCGATCGTTGTTGCGCCTGCATAATCATATTCTTCTAAACGAGAAATGATCATGAGGGGAGCAATCTCTGTTTTATACGGTTGATTGCCTGCAATAAAGATGACGGAGCCATATTCACCAACACCGCGGGCAAATGCCAAAGCAAAGCCTGTTAATAGTGCAGGGAATAGGATGGGTAAAATGATTTTAGTAATGGTTTGCCAGCGATTTGCACCCAGTGCAGAAGCTGCTTCTTCAAGTTCAGTTTCAATATCGCTGAGAACTGGTTGTACTGTTCGAACAACAAAGGGTAATCCAATAAAAATCAATGCAAGGGTAATACCAATTGGGGTATATGCAACTTGAATCCCTAAGGGTTCTAAATGTTGACCAATCCAACCTGTTGGTGCGTATAAAGAAGTGAGAGCAATCCCTGCAACAGCTGTTGGTAGGGCAAAAGGTAAATCGACTAATGCATCGACAATTCTTTTACCTGGAAAACTATAGCGAACTAAGCACCATGCCAATAATAATCCAAAAATCACATTCACTAGCGCAGCAATCAATGCCGCACTGAAACTAAGTTGCAGTGACTTTAGGATTCGTTCTGAAGTTAAGATTTCCCATAAACCATCCCATCCGATTCCTAAAGATCGGATAAATACAGCTGATAAAGGAATAAGTACGATAAAAGATACATAAGCGAGGGTGAAGCCCAAAGACAGACCAAACCCAGGCAGCACTCGGGAACGCTGCGACATGATATTTCCTCAAAGAGAAATATTTGCTAAAACCAGCAAATAAATAACACTAAAACCAAAAATACTGAGAGCGGAATCTAGGCAAATTTCAAATTAAAATTTGCCTGACTCATTCGAGTTACAGGTTGCAGTTTTTTTTCAGGCAACATGTAATTAAGGATGTCTGGAAAAGGGCCAAATCCAGATGCCACATTGATGTGACCTACTTGCCCCAAATTGATGGGTGTCAGTTTCCAAGCTTGAGCCAGTTGTAAAGCATCGAAATAACCTAACCAAGGATCATTTTCACTGATTAATAAGGTGGTTGGTACATCAATATTGAGCTGATGAAAATACTGTTTGTAATCAGTCAAGCTGTGACGAGCAAAGCCTGCTTCGCCAAACCGTGCAGGATTTGCAGGTGCAACCAAAATTAATTTTTTTACTTTTGTTTGTAACTCTGGATGTTCAGCTAAAGCAGCAACACTGGTTAAACAGCCAAAGCTATGAGCAACAATTTGTATTGGTGCTTCTATAGTTGCAACGGTTTTAACAAATTGAGCAACCCATTCGTTTAAAACGGGTCGGTCCCAATGTTTCTGTTGAACGCGAGAGCTAGATACGAGTTGTTGTTGTAACCAAGATTGCCAATGTTGAGCTTCGCTACCACCAACACCAGGAACAATTACGGTATGAATCATGTCCGCTCTCCTTATTTACCTAGTTAGTAAATTATTTTGTGGTGCTGTTGATCTTGACGATTTGATCGAAAATACCGCCATTATCAAAATGAGTTTTTTGTACTTTTGTCCAACCACCAAACTCTTTATCGATCGTGACAAGCTTCAGAGGCTTAAAAGTGGTGCTATATTTCTTTAAAACAGCTACGTTGCGAGGACGATAGAAGTTACGTGCTGCAATTTCCTGACCCGCTGGAGAATATAAGTAGTTCAAATAGCCACGAGCGATTTGTGAATTACCTTTTTTCTCAGCATTTTTTTCTACAACCGCCACTGGAGGCTCAGCCAAAATTGAAAGTGACGGTGTAACGATCTCAAATTTACCTGGTTGTTCACGTACTGCTAGGAATGCTTCATTTTCCCAAGCCAGTAAAACATCACCGATGCCGCGTTCAGCAAATGTAGTGGTTGCGCCACGTGCACCTGAATCAAGTACTTTGGTTTGTTTGTAAATTTGGCGAACAAATTCTTGTGCCTTAGCATCGTTACCACCTTTTTGGTGTTTTGCCCATGCCCAAGCACCTAAATAGTTCCAACGTGCGCCACCTGATGTTTTTGGATTTGGTGTAATAATTTCTACACCTGGTTTAACCAGATCACCCCAATCTTTAATTTGTTTTGGGTTGCCTTTACGTACAAGGAAAACAATCGTTGAGGTGTAAGGCGTGGAGTTATTTGGTAGTTTCTTCTGCCAATCAGCTGGAAGTAATTTTGCATTTTCAGCGATTTCATCAATATCCGCAGCAAGTGCTAGTGTTACGACATCAGCATTTAGACCATCAATAACGGCACGTGCTTGTTTGCCTGAACCACCGTGAGATTGCTTAAACTCAATATCCTGTCCTGTACGCTGTTTCCAGAATGCACCGAATTGCTTATTAAAATCTGTATATAGCTCACGAGTTGGGTCATAAGACACATTTAAAAATTCTTGTGCCGCAAATGAAGAAACTGAAAGTAATGCGGCAATAACACCGACTTTAACTTGAGAAAAACGCATAAAAACCCCTTAAATCGATCTGTTATCAGCAGACCTTCAATCATTGTTTGGAATATGGATGCAGCATAGCGCCAGTTTTTTTGCAAAAAAAATAATTAAAATCGAATTTGATATGAATAAAAAAGAAATATAAAAAAGAGATAACTTATGCTGAATTTCTGATAATTGTTTTGTATATAGCTATAAAACAAAATGTTGAATTTGATTCATATTGAATGTTTATTTAAAAATGAGTTTCGGTAGATTAAGCCTGAATATATTTAGAGAGTCCGTGCTAATTCGAGTTGTTAATAAACGATTGGATTCTAGATCATGATGAATGAGGCGTGGATTGTGTACATGCTTTTGCCAAACTTAGGTTTCAGGGTATGATGACGATGTGTTGGAGACTGAATTTTTGATCATGCAGTGTTATAAAAATGGACAATTGATTGATTCGATTCCGTTGTTAGATCGAGCCTTTCATTATGGAGATGGTTGCTTTACCACTGCGCGAATTTTTCAAGATACGTTTGAACTAAAACAATTACACTTTGCTCGTTTGGCATTGGCTTGCCAAAGATTAAGTCTTGATGTGGATTTATCGGTCGTAGATAGAACCTTAGCACAACTACAACAACAGCATTTTACCTTGAATGGCACTTTAAAAATTGTGATTAGTCGAGGTGAGGGAGATCGAGGATATAGCTTACCTTTACATGCTGCTGATGTTTATGTTTGGTATTACCCTAAAGTCATGCAAGTTTTTCAACCAGAGTGGATTGAGAGTGGAGTACTCAATCATGCTCTAGGTTTGAATATGCCGCATTTAGTGGGTTTAAAAACATTAAACCGTTTAGAACAAGTGTTATTAAAGCAGGAAGCTGACCATCAGGGGTGGCTTGAAGCATTGGTAACTGATGTACAAGGTTATATTGTAGAAGGGGTGAGCAGTAATTGTTTTATTCGTATAAATGACCGATGGATTACACCAGAACTTCGTTATAATGGCGTTCACGGCGTCATGCGAGCCAAGATTCTATCTCGTATGAAGCAACAGAATATTGAATGTGAACAAGGTTGTGTAGAAATTAATGATATTGAACGTATTCAAAGTCTATTTTTCTGCAACGCTTTACATCCGATGAAAGCAGTTATTCGATTTAATGGTCGGGCTTTTGAGCAGCAACCCTACCTTGATTTATTTGAAACATTGAAACTTAGCCAGATTGATTAATATGCCAAAGCCACCAACAACCCCAGCCAAAACAAAGAAAAAGCCAAAAGCTCAACCGAAGTCTAAGTTTCCTATCAAAGCCTTATTGATTGTAATCGTTGTCTTTTTTTTGCTCGTACTCGGTGTGCTTTGGGCAAGTTTATTTAAGAACTATCCAGTCGAAGGGAAAAAGCAGGTTCTAGTCATTTCTTCGGGAGATACTTACTCAAAATTTATTGATCATCTAGCCAAAGAAAATAAAGTTAATTTCCCTATTATTTTAAAGATTTATCAAAAATTTATGATTCATGACAGTTTGAAAGCTGGTGTGTATGAAATCAATAAAGGGATGAGTGTTCGTCAAGTACTTGATATGCTATCTGATGCTGAAAATGCACAGATGAATCGTATTTTGGTGATTGAAGGGACAACTTTTAAACAATTGCTACAGAATTTAAAGAAAGATCCGAATGTTAGCAAGACTATTTTAGATCTACCTCAAGACCAATTATTAAAAGCTTTAGATATTCCTTATTCACACCCTGAAGGTTTATTTGCACCAGATACTTATTTCTTTGCCAAGGGCGAAACAGATAAGAAAATCTTAACGGATTTATATCGTCGCCAAATGAAATCATTAGATGAAGCTTGGGCAAAAAAAGCACCGAACTTACCCTATAACGATAAATATCAAGCTTTAATCATGGCTTCGATTATTGAAAAAGAAACCAGTTTAGATAGTGAACTAGAGCAAGTTTCAGGTGTGTTTGTACGTCGTTTAAAAATCGGTATGCGTCTACAAACTGATCCAACCGTAATTTATGGTATGGGGGATAATTATAAGGGTAATATCACTCGCAATGATTTACGGACAGCAACGCCTTATAATACATACACGATCAATGGTTTGCCGCCAACTCCGATTGCATTGCCAAGTAAAAAAGCGATTGAAGCAGCAATGCATCCAGACGATGCTAAAAATATTTACTTTGTTGCCACAGGTAATGGTGGGCATAAATTTACAGCTTCTTTAGAAGATCATAATCATGCAGTTCAAGAATATTTAACTGCGTTACGTGCAAAGCAAAAGTAGGATGAATGATGTTTATTAGTTTTGAAGGTACGGAAGGTGTAGGTAAAACGACACTCATCCGTAAAATTCATCAGTACTTTGAACAGCAAGGTAAAGAAGTCGTTTTGACGCGTGAACCGGGTGGAACGCCGTTAGCTGAACAGATTCGCTCTTTATTATTAGCGGTGAATCACGAAGAACAAATGAGTCATGATACTGAGTTGTTATTGATTTATGCAGCACGTGCGCAACATTTACAACAAGTCATTATCCCTGCTTTAAATGCAGGTAAGATCGTTTTAAGTGATCGTTTTACTGATGCCAGCTTTGCATATCAATGTTCTGGACGTGGTTTAAGTCAGGAAAAGTTGCAATTATTAAATCAAACTTTTGTGACGAAAATGCCGAATATTACCTTTTGGTTGGATGCGCCGATTGAGTTGGGGATGACTCGTGCGCGAGAGCGTGGGGCATTGGATCGTTTTGAGCAAGAGAAGTTGAGTTTCTTTGCCAAAGTGCGTGCGGGTTATGAGACCTTGTGGCAAGCAGAGCCTGAACGGATCAAGCGTTTGGATGCGACTCAGAATGCGGATTTGGTGTTTGAAGAGGCTTTGCGGTATTTGAAATAAAATAGCTATATTCTCAATCTTTATTGTTGAAAAATTTTGAAATCACGCTTTGAACTCTATTACTTATGCCTTACTTTTCAAGGATGAAAAGTAACAAAAATCCTTTGTTGAGCTGACGGTACATCCTTGATACCGCAGCTCAACGGGCGACATCCATGTCGCCTACCTCGATAGTAAATAATAGCCTTAAGTTGTCTTGAAAAGCTCCAAAAACTTAAAAGTATTACTCATTCACCAACAACTGTTCCACTTTAAAATTCGGTGGCGTTAACACCGTTTTGCGAATTTCATTAGAAAGCTCAGGATAATCCAACGTGTAATGCAAACCACGAGATTCCTTACGTTCCATCGCACAACGTACTATCATTTCGGAAACTAAAACGAGGTTACGTAATTCAATCAAGTTTTTACTGACGCGGTAGCCTTGATAATATTCGTTGATTTCACGTTTTAACATTTCAATACGATGTAAAGCACGTTGCAAACGTTTAGTGGTGCGAACAATACCCACATAGTTCCACATGGTTGAACGCAATTCATCCCAATTTTGTAAGATCACAACATCTTCATCGGCATCAGTCACTTGAGACTCATCCCAAGACGGTACATTTGGAAATTCAAAGCTAATATTATGTTTGTTTTGAATATCTTCCGCTGCACTCATGCCATAAACGAAACATTCAAGCAGTGAGTTACTTGCCATACGGTTAGCACCGTGTAAGCCAGTATATGAAGTTTCGCCAATCGCATATAAACCATCTAAGTCAGTTTGGCTATGCTCATCTACAACGACACCACCACAGGTATAGTGCGCTGCTGGAACAACAGGAATCATATCTTTGGTAATATCAATCCCAAGTTCGAGCAAGCGTGCGTAAAGCGTAGGGAAGTGCTCAGTGATAAATTCAGGTGATTTATGTGTGATGTCTAACCAAACATGACGAATACCTAGACGTTTGATTTCATAGTCAATTGCACGTGCAACAATATCACGTGGCGCAAGTTCAGCACGTTCGTCAAGACGTAACATAAAACGTTCACCATCAGGCAAACGTAAATAAGCACCTTCACCACGCATGGCTTCGGTAATCAGGAACGAACGTGCTTTAGGATGGTATAAACAGGTGGGGTGGAACTGGTTAAATTCCATATTGGCAACACGACAACCAGCTCGATAAGCCATTGCGATACCATCACCTGTTGCAATGTCGGGGTTAGAGGTATAGAGATAAGCTTTCATTGCGCCGCCACAGGCCAAAGCTGTGAAGGGGGCTAAGAATGTATGAACTTGTTCTGTTTTTTCATTTAATGCATATAAACCAATCGCACGATTATTTTTGTCTTGATGACCAAGCTTGTGTAGTGTGATGAGGTCAATCGCAATATAATTTTCAAAAATTGTAATATTTTTACGTTCTTTAGCACGTTCAACAAGCGTGGTTGAAATTGCCTTACCTGTTGCATCAGCAGAATGAATGATACGGCGTTGTGAATGACCACCTTCACGAGTTAGGTGTAATTGCTCATCATCATCCAGTGTGAATTGCACGCCTTGTTTCAGCAGGAAGTCAACAGAAGGTTTGCCACCCTCAACGGTATGTTTGACTGCATCCATTTCACATAAATATGCGCCTGCAATCATAGTGTCACTAATGTGTTGTTGAATGGAATCAGTCTCGTCCAGTACCGCAGCAACACCACCTTGAGCATAAAAAGTACTGGCTTCTGTGAGCTCAGCTTTTGCCAAAATTGCAATGTTGTAATGACTTGGTAAAGAGAGTGCGAGGCTTAAACCCGCACCACCACTGCCTACAATAATCACATCAAAATGGTGAATTGTTTCTAAATCAGGCATGACGATCTGCTTCATTTTCAAACGTTCGCTAATAACAACGCTTTTTAATGAAAAAGGCAAGTGCCAATCTGCCTAGAATTGCTCAATTTTTTTGCGAATAAAGTGCTTTTAATTGTTCACCATTCTTTTAGTGGAACTATATAAATATAGGTTAATTACGATTTGGTACACTGTTTTAATCTGTTTTTAAGGCTTTGCATGATAAAACAGGATTGGGGATAAAGATGTAGGAAAAACTCCACAATTTATTCACATTCCGTCATTCCATTTCGTTGTATGCTTTGAAAATATAAACATATTTTTACGAAAAGAGTGGTGGGGTTATGATAAAAACATAATCTTGAATTTTATTTGATCATCAGTATGTAGGTTCTTGCTTCATGAAAAGTCGCTATTTACAACAAGGAATGTATGCTGCGGTATTTACGGTGGCAGCTGCTCAGGTTAATGCTGCATCGCCAGTAGATTTTTCTAGTCTCGTTGAGCAGGTGAGTCCTGCTGTGGTGAGTGTCAATGTTGTCAAGAAAATGACTCAGGAAGAGTTGTTGCAGCAACAGGTTCCTGAAATTTTACGCCGTTTTTTTGGTAATCAGGTGATTATTCCCCAACAGCAGGGGCCACAGGAAAAAACTGCTTACGGCAGTGCGTTTTTTATCAGTAAGGATGGCTATCTACTCACCAATCGTCATGTTATTGATGATGCTTCACGTATTACCATTACCTTAAATGACCGCCGTGAGCTTGATGCAACTCTGGTTGGAAGTGATGAGCGCACCGATATTGCTTTATTGAAAGTGAATGGCGCGAGTTTTCCTGAACTGAGAATTGGTGATTCAAATCAGCTAAAAGTGGGTGAGCCAGTGTTGGCGATTGGTTCTCCTTTTGGGTTTGATTATTCAGCATCGGCAGGTATTGTCAGTGCAAAGTCCCGTAATATGAGTGGTGAAACATCAGTTCCATTTATTCAGACTGATGCCGCATTAAACCCAGGTAACTCTGGCGGCCCATTGTTTAACCAGCGCGGTGAGGTGGTCGGTGTAAACTCGCGTATCTTTAGTGGTACGGGGGGGTATATGGGGCTGTCATTCTCCATTCCAATTGATGTGGCGATGGATGTTGTGCAGCAGTTGAAAACCACTGGCAAAGTCACCCGTTCTTATCTGGGCGTGATGTTGCAGGATGTTGACCGCAATTTGGCGGATGCCTATAAATTGCCAAAACCAGAAGGCTCATTGATTAATCAGGTTTCGCCAAAATCACCTGCCGAAAAAGCAGGTTTAAAATCAGGTGATGTGATTCTGAAACTGGATGGAAACAGCATTAGCCGTACCAGCGACCTGATTTATCGCTTAAACCGTATAGCGCCAAACCAGACCATTCAGTTGGAAGTGCTGAGGGATGACAAGATCCGTACCATTTCTGCGACTTTAAGTACCGCACCAGATGATACACCTGCTGCTGAAGATAAAAACAATCCAGCCAATGGGTTAGGGATGGGTATCCGTGATTTGACCGAGGCAGAAAAAGCCAGTTTAAATATTCGCGGTGGTACAATTATTCGTGATGTGAAGCGAGGCGGTTTGGCTTCATTATCGAATCTGGTTGCAGGTGACGTGATTGTACAAGTCAACAGCACACCTGTTGCCAATAGTCAGGCATTTGCCAATGCGATTGCGGCATTACCGAAAAATAGTGTGGCTCGTATTGTGATTGTCCGTCAGGGGCAACGTGCGATTGTCGGTTTACGTCTTCAGTAACTCATCCTGATTTTTAAAGCCACTCCCATATTTGGAGTGGTTTTTTATTTTGTAATGAAGATGTGTTTGGACTAGTGTATGCAATCAAGTTTTGATAATGAATCCCCAGAAATATGAGTACTATTTTTGATTTAAAAATACAGGTTCAGCCAGAACATATTGATGTACTTGGACACGTTAACAACGTGGTGTATATCCAGTGGATGCAGGATGTTGCCGAGTCGCATATCAAAACTCTGGGCTTGGGACTGGCAGAATATATACAACTTAAACATGCGATGGTCGCGGTTGAGCATCATGTGCAGTATCGTAAGGCTGCGCTTGAGGGGGAGGAGGTTATTTTGCGGACATGGCTGGATGATATTAATGCATTGTACTCTTCTCGCCAGTACGTATTTTATCGTCCAAAAGATCAAAATATCTTGTTTGTTGGCAACACCAAATGGGCCTGTATTGAAATTGCCACAGGTCGTCCCAAACGCATGTCACCCAGTTTTATCCATGCCTACCAGCCCATTCCAGTTGACCTGAATCCGATGGATTTTTCAATTTCCTATGCTGCTATGGAGTGAATCCAGATAATGCGTGAAGCATGAAGCCTTTAAATGAAACGCATTATTTTGGATACTTTGAAAAGCTGTTCTGTTATAATCGGCAACAATTTTGTTAAACCGCTTTGGCTCATTGCTTCTTTTAAGTATCGGGCGTTCTATTTTCTCAAGGTAACCCATGGCGCAAGCTAAAAAATCCGTAGATATCAAAAATATACGCAATTTCTCGATCATTGCACACATTGACCACGGCAAGTCAACACTGGCAGACCGTTTTATTCAGATGTGTGGCGGCTTACAGGATCGTGAGATGCAGGCTCAGGTATTAGACTCCATGGAGCTTGAGCGTGAACGTGGGATTACCATTAAGGCTGCATCAGTCACCTTGTACTATACCCACCCAAATGGTCAGGAATACCAGCTCAACTTTATTGACACCCCAGGGCACGTTGACTTTTCCTATGAAGTGTCACGTTCATTGGCTGCGTGTGAAGGCGCGTTGCTGGTGGTGGATGCAGCACAGGGAGTTGAGGCTCAATCTGTTGCAAACTGTTATACCGCCATTGAGCAGGGGCTTGAAGTATTGCCTATCCTGAACAAGATTGACCTGCCTCAGGCTGAACCTGAGCGTGTCATCCATGAGATTGAAGAAATTATCGGGATTGAGGCAACCGATGCGCCAACCTGTTCCGCAAAAACAGGTTTAGGGGTTGAGGGTGTTTTAGAGCGTCTGGTTGATGTAATTCCAGCACCAGAAGGTGATCGCGATGCCCCGTTGCAAGCGTTGATCATTGACTCATGGTTTGACAACTATTTGGGGGTTGTCTCGCTTGTCCGTATTAAACAGGGTCGTATCCGCAAGGGCGACAAGATGCTGGTTAAATCGACAGGTCAAACTCATCCTGTCACGTCAGTAGGTGTGTTTAATCCAAAACATACCGAAACTGACATTCTCGAAGCGGGTGAAGTTGGCTTTGTGATTGCGGGGATCAAGGATATTTTTGGTGCGCCAGTGGGTGATACCATCACGCTTGCCTCTACGCCAGATGTTGCAACACTTCCAGGCTTTAAGAAAGTGAAGCCACAGGTCTATGCTGGGCTTTTCCCAATTGATGCCAGTGATTTTGAACCATTCCGCGAAGCGCTACAAAAATTACAAATTAATGATTCGGCTTTATTCTTTGAGCCAGAAAGCTCTGATGCTTTAGGCTTTGGTTTCCGTTGTGGCTTTCTGGGAATGCTGCATATGGAAATTGTGCAGGAACGTTTGGAACGTGAATATGATCTTGACCTGATCAGTTCAGCACCAACTGTAATTTATGAGGCACTCACCAAAAAAGGTGAAACCATCTATATTGATAGCCCGTCAAAAATGCCAGATGGTTCAACAGTAGAAGATTTGCGTGAACCGATTGCCGAGTGTCATATCCTTGTGCCACAGGAATATCTCGGTAATGTCATGACGCTATGTATTGAGCGCCGTGGTGTGCAAAAAGATATGAAATTCCTCGGTAATCAAGTCTCTATTACCTTTGAAATTCCAATGGCAGAAGTGGTCATGGATTTCTTTGACAAATTGAAATCATGTTCTCGTGGTTTTGCATCACTGGATTATAACTTTGTCCGTTTTGAAAGTTCATCTCTGGTTAAGGTTGATGTGTTAATTAATAGCGAAAAGGTGGATGCTCTGGCAATGATTTGCCATCGTCAGGATGCGCGCCATCGTGGTATCGCACTGGTTGAGAAGATGAAAGACCTGATTCCCCGACAAATGTATGATGTGGCGATTCAGGCGGCCATTGGCGCGCAAATCATTGCACGTTCCACTGTGAAAGCCATGCGTAAGAACGTTTTGGCAAAATGTTATGGTGGTGACGTGTCTCGTAAGAAGAAACTGCTTTCGAAACAAAAAGAAGGTAAGAAACGCATGAAACAGGTGGGAAGTGTCGAAATTCCACAGGAAGCGTTCTTGGCTGTATTAAAAGTTGATCGATAGAAAAGACTTAGGAATCGCTCATGGATTTTGATTTTAATTTGATTCTCGTTCCAGTTACACTGATTTTCTTTGTGGTGTGGTTGCTTGACAAGTTGGTACTAAAACAACGTGCAAACAAGGGACGTGATCAGGAAAACTTTGTGATCACATGGGCGTATGATTTCTGGCCAGTATTGGCAGTTGTGCTGGTGCTGCGTTCTTTCCTTTATGAGCCGTTTAATATTCCATCTGATTCTATGGTACCTACTCTTGAAACAGGTGACTTTATTTTGGTGAATAAGTTTGATTACGGTGTACGTTTACCAATTGTGAATAGTAAGATTATCAATGTTGGCGAACCAAAGCGTGGTGAAGTCATCGTATTTCGTTATCCACCACAACCAACGATTAGCTATATCAAGCGTGTAGTGGGTTTGCCTGGTGACCACATTCAGTTTAAAGCTGGACAATTAATTATTAACGGAAAGCAAATTGCAAAAGTTGCCACTGAAGTTAAACGTGAGAAAGACCAACTTGAAACTCCAACTGTATATTACTTTAAAGAAACATTAGGTGAACACCAGCATTTAATTCGTTATTTAGATGGCCGTAATCCTTTGGCTGAACAGTTTCAATTTGCCCAGTTAAAGGGTGCAGAAGCGTTAGTGCCATTTGTAGCGAAAGCCAATGATGTCTTTATTCAAAGTAATGGGCAGGATTGGGAAGTAACTGTTCCCAAAGGCCAATATTTTGCAATGGGGGATAATCGTGACCAAAGCGCAGATAGCCGTTTTTGGGGATTTGTCCCTGAAGCAAACTTAACAGGCCGTGCTTTTTATGTTTGGATGCATAAAGAACCTGGTTTCAATCTTCCAAGTTTCAGCCGAAATGGTAAGATTGACTAATAAATAAAACGTATAGGACATACTAAAGATGCGTAAATCTCAGCAAGGGGCTTCGTATATTGCAATTTTATTTGGGGTGGTTTTATTTGCGATTGCTGTAAAGGCATCGATCGCAATCTGGCCAGCATATTGGGATGATCGAATTATAGATTCTCAAATTGAAGGTCTATTAAAGGATAGTCCCGAGAATATTACACCAACTAAGTTCGCAGCTCAGATGGATCAGCGTCTGGATATGAATGGGGTTCGGGATCTTCGTTTCAAGGATGTTGCACAGGTTACTTATAAAGATGATTTAATTGTTAAGAAAAAGTATGAAGTGCGTAAGCCTTTTATGCTGAATATTAGTTTAGTGATGAATTTTGAGAAAACCTTTGACCAAAAATCTGCCAAACAAGCTCAATGATACCCGTTTACAGGGGCGAATTGGTCACCAGTTTAAACAGCTTGATTTGTTGAAACTGGCATTGACCCATCGTTCTGTGAGTCAAAAGCACAATTATGAACGCCTAGAATTTCTAGGCGATTCATTATTAGGGATGATTGTTGCCAATTATCTTTACCATACCTACCCACTTGAAAATGAAGGGCGTTTAACGCGTATGCGTGCGACCTTGGTTCGTCAGGAAGCATTGGGGAAAATTGCAAATGACTTACAATTGAGTCGGTCATTAATTTTAAGCACAGGCGAGTTAAAATCGGGTGGACATCACCGAGAGTCAATTCTGGCGGATACCGTTGAAGCAATCATTGGTGCTATTTATTTAGACAGTAATGATCTCAACTTGCTCGAACGCATTGTGTTAAAATGGTATGAACCATATCTTGATCATATCGAACCGACCGATCAGCTGAAAGACCCTAAATCACGTTTGCAAGAGTATTTACAAGCACGTAAAAAACCTCTCCCAGTTTACGAGGTTGTAGATATTCAGGGTGATGCCCCGAATCAACATTTCAAAGTGGAATGTGATGTAGCGGGATTGCCAAAAATTATAGGCGAGGGCTCAAGTCGTCGTTTTGCCGAACAAACGGCAGCGGCAGAGATTTTAAAATTATTGGAGCAATAACCTGATGTCTCATTCAGAAGAAAATAAGCCAGAAGCAACTGAACAGCAAGATGGCAATAATCTAGTTGATCAATTTTTTAGTTCTCAAGGAACGACCATTCCTTCAGATTTTAAAAGCGGTTTTGTTGCCATCGTTGGTCGCCCAAACGTGGGCAAGTCAACTTTGATGAATCATATCTTGGGTCAAAAACTATCGATTACTTCACGTAAGCCACAAACTACACGTCATAAAATCGTGGGGATTGATTCGCGTGAGAAATCCCAAGCCGTATTCGTCGATACGCCAGGGATGCATAAAAAAGAAGTGCGTGCCATCAATAAGATGATGAACCGCGCTGCACATTCAGCATTGCGTGATGTGAATCTGGTTTTATTTGTGGTTGATGCACAAAAGTGGACTCAAAACGATGAATTGGTTTTGGAAAAACTTAAAAATGCTGATATGCCAGTGATCCTTGTGATCAATAAGCTAGATACCTTCGAAAATAAAAATGAGGCTTTACCACTGATTCGAGAGCGTGCCAAGCTCATGAATTTTGCTGAAATTGTTCCAGTTTCAGCATTGCGTGGTGCGAATTTAGATCATTTACGTGACACGATTGAGAAATATCTGCCGTATCAACCACCTTTGTATTCATTAGATCAGATTACCGATCGTTCTGAGCGTTTCCTTGCAAGTGAAATCATTCGTGAGAAAATTATGCGTCAGTTAGGTGAAGAGCTTCCATATGATTTAACGGTTCAAATTGAATCATTTAAAACTGAAGAAGCGGCTGTAAATGAAAAAACAGGTCGTTTAAAACCACCTTGTACGTATATTGATGCGACCATTTTTGTAGAACGCCAAGGGCAAAAAGCTATTGTGATTGGCGATAAAGGTGCGAAGCTGAAAAGCATCGGCATGGATGCACGTACAGATATGGAAAAAATGTTTGAGCAAAAAATTATGCTAACGCTTTGGGTGAAAGTCAAAGGTGGTTGGTCTGATGATGAGCGTGCACTAAAAAGCTTGGGTTATAGCGATATTTAATCTCATTTAAGATAGCGGAAACAGGTATGAAAACAACACTTCGGATACTCGCGATCGTGACATGTGTATTCATGTTGCAAGGCTGTATTCACAAGCTTGTGACTGTACCTGTTAAAGTTGCTTATAAGACCACCAAAGGTGTTGTTAAAGGAACTGCTGCGGTTGTTGGCGCAGTGATTCCCGATGACGATGATGAAGAAAAGGATGAGAAAAAGAAGGACTAGTCTCGTACTATGATGCGCAATGAAGTCCTACATGGTTATTTGATTCATCATCGTAAATATCGTGAAAAAAGTCATATTGTGCATTTATTTACACAAGAATATGGTCGGGTGGATGGGATTCTAAGACAGACCCCACCGCCGCAATATCAGCCTATTCGTCTGCAAGCTACAGGCAAATCTGAACTAAAAAACTTCACAAAACTGGAAATTCTGAATCAACCTGTATTCTTTCATGGTGATGCATTTTTTGCTGGTTTTTATTTAAATGAAATTCTATTGCGACTATGTCCCTTAGAAGAGATGATGCCGCAAACATTTGAACAATATCAGTTGATTTTAGTGCTGTTACAGCAATTGGCGACACACGAACAAGCTGCTGTATTTCTTCGGCAGATTTTACGTCAATTTGAGCATGTACTATTGGTGGAACTTGGCTACGCCATTGATTTCTCAACAGATGCGAGTCAACAAGACATTCAGGTCAACCAACATTATCAATTTCAGCTCAATGATGGTTTTTTACCAGTTTCGCAAGCTTCGAGTTCAACACTTGATGGTAGATTGATTACATCCATGCAAAGTTATGAAGATGGGCAGGATTTTTCTCACGAACAATTGCAATTATTGGGTAAACTATACCGTCAAATGATTAGCGCCTTGTTGGGTGATCGACCGCTGAAAAGCCGTCAACTTTGGATTCAAAGTACACAAACTTGATATTCCTGATGTATTGAAAATAATGATTCAGGGCTAAACCGATAGGATATTTTTTATGGCTGCAATCTTAGGTGTAAACATTGATCATGTTGCGACATTAAGACAAGCACGTGGTACAACTTACCCTGATCCAGTTCAGGCTGCTTTGTTGTGTGAACAGGCTGGTGCTGAGGGGATTACTTTACATTTGCGTGAAGATCGCCGTCATATACAAGATGATGATGTACGTCGTATGCGTCCATTATTAAAAACACGTATGAATTTGGAATTGGCGGTAACTGATGAAATGGTTGCGTTTGCCAAAGAGATTCAACCCCAGCATGTGTGTTTCGTGCCTGAACGCCGTCAAGAAGTGACCACCGAAGGTGGATTGGACGTGATTGGGCATTTTGAAAAAGTGAAGGCGGCAACTGAAGCACTGAAAGCGATTGGCAGTGATGTGTCTTTGTTTATCGATGCAGATTTTGCACAAATTGACGCAGCTGTCGCATGTGGTGCACCAACCATTGAAATCCATACAGGTGCTTATGCTGATGCCGAGACAGCTGATCAGCAACAAGCTGAATTAGCTCGTATTATCAAAGGTGCTGAGTATGCAGCAGCTAAAGGTTTGGTTGTGAATGCCGGGCATGGTTTGAATTTGGATAATGTGGCAGCAATTGCAGCAATTCCACAAATTTATGAACTCAACATTGGTCATTCGATTATTGCCGATAGTGTATTCGTTGGTTTGACTCAAGCAGTAACAGATATGAAAGCAGCGATTCAGGCTGCTGCGAGATAAGTTGATGAGTAGTGTAAATTATGATGAGTTAATGCAACCTGTCATTGCATTTTTGGGTTGTACGACTCCTCAGGCATGGTTGGATGAAGCCATTAATAATCTGGACATCTTAATGCAAGACCATGCCAACTGTGAGAAAAAAGCGGCGAGTACAGCAATGAACTTGATGTTCCGCTATAGTTTCTTTACAGACCTGCAAGTGAAATTGGCGCAATTGGTACGTGAAGAAATGCTGCATTATGAGCAGGTTTTGGAATTCATGAACAAACGCGGCCAAGAGTGGAAGGGGTTGAGTGCAGGGCGCTATGCAGGTGGATTACGTAAAGAAATCCGTACCTATGAGCCTGAGGCTTTAATTGATGTGATGATTATCGGTGCATTTGTCGAAGCACGCTCGTGTGAACGTTTTTATGCGCTGGCACCTGTTGTGGACGATGAGCTAGGGCGTTACTACCGCTACTTACTTAAGTCTGAATCTCGTCATTTTGAGGATTATTTGGCTTTAGCTTTAGATGTTGCAAAAACGGCGAAACTTAAAGATCCAGAAGAGACGATCCAGCAACGTATTGAATATATCCGTGAAGTGGAAAAAAATCTGATTTTAACTCCAGATGATACGTTCCGTTTCCACAGCGGTGTGCCAACGCCGGTCGCCGCCTAAGCTGATTTAAAAGACAAAAAGCTTCTGTTGATCAGGAGCTTTTTTATTGGTCATTTTTGTTATTAAGTAATAAAAAAAGCCCCGATCAATAATCGGGGATTTTTAGAATCTTGGCTCTTCCACCTGGGCTCGAACCAGGGACCTGCGGATTAACAGTCCGTCGCTCTACCGACTGAGCTATGGAAGAATAGTAGATTGGCTCTCCAACCTGGGCTCGAACCAGGGACCTGCGGATTAACAGTCCGTCGCTCTACCGACTGAGCTATTGGAGAATCTGATGCGCATTTTAGGGATGAATTTCAGATGCGTCAATAAGAATAATAAATAAAATGAATCGTTTGCTTGATAAATATGCTTTTTAATTTTTAATTATAAAAAAACTGCCCGAAGTGGGCAGTTTTTATTCAAGAAATAAAAATTATTTCTCAACACCTGCTGGTTGACCAGCAAGTTTTGCATTTGCATAGTCCCAGTTCACTAGGTTTTCTAGGAAAGTTGCGATGTATTTTGGACGTAAGTTACGGAAGTCGATGTAGTAAGCATGTTCCCAAACGTCAATGGTTAATACCGCAATTTGACCATGAGCAAGCGGAGTGTCTGCATTTGAAGTTTTGGTAATTGATAATTTGCCATTGATTTCATCAGCAACCAACCAAGCCCAACCTGAACCGAACTGAGTTGTTGCAGCAGCAGTAAATTCTTCTGCAAATTTTTCGTAGCTACCAAAAGCTTCTTCGATTTTAGCTGCGATTGCGCCAGTTGGTTTACCACCACCGTTTGGCTTCATGCTGTTCCAGTAGAATGTGTGGTTCCATACTTGTGCAGCATTGTTAAAGATACCTGCTTTAGAAGCGTCACCAGCAGATGCTTTGATGATTTCTTCTAAAGTTTTACCTTCAAGGTCAGTGCCTTTGATTAGGTTGTTTAAGTTAACAACATAAGTATTGTGATGTTTATCGTGATGGTATTCTAAAGTTTCGCGAGTAATGTGCGGAGCTAAGTCATCATAGCCATATGGAAGTGCAGGTAAAGTAATGGTTGTCATGTTCCAATCCTTGCAATTGCTGGGTTTTACGTTAAGTGGCTCTATTGTAAATGATTCCAAACATAATAGGGCAGTCTTTTAAAGAACGATATACAATAAAGGTCCAATTAAAAACGATAAATAAAATCGGATTTGTCAATTCTATTAAATCGGATTATTTAGTTCGAAATAGATAGTTTCTACAGCGAACTGATTTGTAATTGCTTGAGCAAGACGTTGTACGCCATATCGTTCAGTTGCATGATGACCACAGGCAAAATAATGAACCCCTAATTCTTTAGCTTCATAAAAAGTACGCTCACTGACTTCGCCAGAAATATAAGCATCACAATCTTTTTCTGCTGCTTTATTAATAAAATCTTGAGCGCCGCCTGTGCAAAATCCTACTTTTTGGATTTGAGTTTTCTCGCTCGGCAAATGAATCACATTAAAATCAAAAATAGCCTGTAAATTTGTTTTAAATTGCTCTGGGCTTAATGGACTTTCCAAATAGCCTATATTTCCAATCGGATGCTTTTCGAATGGATCTAAAGCTTCTAGTTTTTGTAAACCGATTAAATCTGCAATTGCGGCATTATTGCCAAGTGTGGGATGTGAGTCTAAAGGCAAATGGTAGGCGATCAAAGAGATGTTGTTCTGAATTAATTTTTTGATTCGATTACCACGCATCCCTGTAATAGGGTAGGCTTCACCTTTCCAAAAGTAACCATGATGGACAAGTAAGGCATCTGCTTGCTGCGCAATAGCTGCATTAATTGCATCTTCTGAGGCTGTAACAGCACAGACTATTTTATTTGCATCAGGCGTGCCTTCAATTTGTAAGCCATTGGGTGCGTAATCTTTAAACTCACTAACTTTTAAAGTTTGATTACACCATTGCACAATATCATGCAAATTTGCCATGCGATTCCTCAACTGAATGACATTTATAGATTCAGCTTAATAAAAGCATATTTTTAAATGTAACTAAAGCTAGACAAAACTTTTTTAACTTTTGCATTGATTTTAAGGTATTTACTTTACAATGATAGAAATTTCTAGTTCATCAATATTTTACTTACTCATAAACTAATTTCGCCTAGAGGATAATAGACGTGCGCCGTGCATTTACATGGTTACCTTGGGTATTACTCATTCTTGTTATATTTAGTTTTCTGGCTTGGCAGAGATTTCATCAACCTAAACCAACAGTTGCAGCTGATGGTGTAAAAATGCCTGCTGAAAAAGTTGAACCTCTGATTGATACGACACGAGCTGGTGGCGTTGTTTCATATAGTGCTGCAGTTAAAGTTGCTGCACCTGCTGTAGTCAATATTTTTACTACACAAAAAGTCAAACAGTTGAATCATCCATTGCTCAATGATCCTGTATTTCGTGAGTTTTTTGGTAATCAGGTGCCACAACAACCACAGAATGAAAATAGTTTAGGTTCTGGAGTAATCGTTCGTGCAGACGGTTATATTCTGACGAATAATCATGTAATCGCTCAGGCTGAACATATTGTGGTTGCTTTGCATGATGGTCGTCGTGCAGAAGCAAAAGTGATTGGCACTGACCCTGATACAGATCTAGCTGTGATCAAGATTGAGTTGGATAAGCTTCCTGTATTGCCATTCAAATTGAGTGGTAATGAAGTTGGTGATGTCGTTCTCGCAATTGGCAATCCATTTGGTGTAGGGCAAACCGTGACTCAAGGGATTATCTCTGCCACGGGTCGTTCTGATCTTGGTATTAATACTTACGAAGACTTTATTCAAACAGATGCTGCAATTAACCCAGGTAACTCTGGCGGTGCATTAATTGATGTCGCTGGTAATTTAATCGGTGTAAATACCGCTATTTTCTCGCAATCAGGTGGATCACTTGGAATTGGTTTTGCGATTCCTGCAAATGTCTGCCAACAAGTTCTAAATTCAATTTTGAAAGATGGACGTGTTGTGCGTGGTTGGTTAGGTATTAGCTTAATTCCGAACACTGTTGAGCAAGATGTATTAGCAGCCAAATCTGTAGGTGTTGTTGTTGCCGATGTCTTGCGTGATGGTCCAGCAGATGCTGCAGGTGTAAAACGCGGCGATAAAATTATTCAAGTCAATAATGAGCAAATTACTTCAGCTTCACATTTAATCAACTATGTTGCATTGCAAGCACCACAAAGTGTGATTGATGTGATGGTTGAACGCGATGGTAAGCAACAGAGCATGCAAGTTAAAGTTGGAGAGAGAAAAACCCAACAAAACGCGCAGTCGCAATATATCCCATTGCCTAAGCCTCAAGACTAATATGATCTTATGATTTAATTTGAATATGAAAGGCTACTGAGGTAGCCTTTTTATTTATGAAAAGAAAAAAGCTTGCTGATAAAGGTCGATCAGCAAGCTTTTTGCAAATTTTGGAGTTTTTTATTTTTTATTACACCATCGAAATTTGATGATTTGATGACAGTTTTTTTATAATTAGATTACAACGACTCAATATCAGTATTTATAATCCATTTGCAACCATAACTTTTGAGTATCTACAGAAAAATCTTCCGCTTGATAATCTGAGAATTTTGCTAGGGCAGACAAACCTTTAATAGGCAAAGCATGAGAATAAGAAATAGAGAATTCTTGACCATAATTCATATTTTTTTCATCACTACGATATTGATGTAGTTCAGTGCCTAATTTACCTTTACCAAATACATTAAAACTTGATGAAATGTACAAGTCAGTTAAACCATTCACGGGCGTGGTCAAGAATAAGTCAGCCCATCCGTTAAACTTATGTTTAGTCGCCAATGGGGTTTGAAATGCAATTTTTCCATCATCACTACCAAGCACTTCATAGCCAAGTGTGATTTCACCCAGTGCTGAGCCTTGATCCGTGATGCTATAACCTAATTCTAATCCATAATAATCAGCATCATAATTTATAGGTTGCTCAGCATATTCACTTTGTTTGGCATATTCAGCAACGTATCTAAAATTGTTTTTCTTACCTGTTAAGCGTAAGCCATAGGTTTGATTTGACCAAGCACTTAAATCCTCGAAATCCATCAAATACCCATATAGTGTTGCGTTCAACAATGGGTTGTAATTCATTTTAGCTTGAATTAAGTGAATTTGACTGTTTTGTTTACCATCTTGGGCTGCTACAAATTTAGGTTTTACATCTTCACTACCAAAAATAGTATTGACTTGATCAATATAGGCATAATACAAGCCAAACTCTTTGCAAGGTTTAATATTTAAACTAATCGCATCAAAGGTTTGATCATTTTGACGCCAAGCTACGGAGCCTACAAAGCGCTGATTATCTAAATTAATAGCTTGACGACCAATACTTAAATCAAACTTTGGACTATAAGCATATTTTAAATAAGCTTGATTCAATTGTAGGTTTTTAGGATCAGGGACTGTACTGTAGTTTGTTTCAGCATTACGTGTGCTATTGAAATGATCATTAATTTCGACAGTTCCTTCTCCTTGCACAAATGCGCTTAAGCCATGCCAAGAGTCAGTTTCCAGTGAAGGGCGTAGTCTCAAAGTCCAGGCATCAGCATTTTTTAGTTGGTTATCTTGGTCAACCAATTCGTAACGTAGGCGACTATCGAGAGAAAATTTAGTTTGACTTAAAAAGTTATCTGCGGCAAATGCCGTAGTTGTTAAAACACTGAGCATAGCAAAGCTAAGAAGATTCAATTTCATATTGAGACCCCTGAGAGATTATAATTTCTGGATTTAATTTAGATTGTGTAGGGGAAAGGTAAGTTTCCCCGCACTAAGTGAATGATGATTAAGAGGTGATAGAGTTGCGTTCAAGCACAGCTTGGTCAAACAGTTGTTGTTCTTTCGTTTTATGTTCTACAGAGAAGCGGATGAGAATGACACCGAAAGCGGCCACAGTTACAAGACTACCTAAAATCATGAGGCAAGTTTGAACATCTAGTAAGCCTTTAAGTAGGAAGCCTGCTGCAACCGCACCAACATTACCACCAGCCCCGATAATGCCCGCCACACCACCAAGTGCATTACGGTCAATGAAAGGAACTAAAGCATAAGTTGCTCCGCAAGACATATGCGTGAATAGCGCGAAGACAGTCATACTAATAATAGCAAGAGCTACAGTATTCATTTGTGAGAAGAGAATGAGGAATAAGCCTTCACATAAGATAAGAATAAATAATACTTTTGTACGACCATCTAAACCTTTTGAAATCGCAACTTTATCTGAAACAATTCCACCTAAAGCACGAGCGAATAAGGCAAGTAGACCAAAGATACCCGCAGTTAAACCTGCTTCTTTTAAACCCATGTTGAAGTGGTCGACATAGTACATTGCCGCAATGTTATGAATGAAGATTTCGATACCGAAACATGCTGCGTAAGAAACAAATAGAATCCAAACACGATAGTTACGAGCAGCTTGCATTAAGATAGCAACACCACCTTTTTTACCGCTACCAACTTCAACACCGTTTGCGCGTAATTCTTTAAAGTCACCTTGTGGACAGTCTTGTGTAAGTTTCCAATAAAGTACACCAACAATTACCATCATAATGCCAGGTACAAGCAACGCAATTCTCCAACCCATTGCTTGTTCAACGCCAAACATCACAATTGCACCGAGAATTAATGGCATGATTGCTTGTGTCGCACCTCCACCCGCATTTCCCCAACCTGCAGAAGCCGCATTGGCTGTGCCAACAACATTAGGTGCAAACATGACACTAGTATGATACTGGGTGATGACGAAGCTCGCACCAATTGCACCAATCAAGAGACGGAAAAACAAGAACGATTCATAAGTATTTGCTGCTGCAACACCGAAAACAGGGATACTGCCAACAATGAGAAGAGCAGTATAGGTTTTGCGTGGTCCATATTTATCACAGAGTGGACCAACAATGAGTCGGATCAGAATTGTGATTGCAACCGCAGCGATATTGATGTTTGCGATTTGGTCTTTGGTTAGATTAAATTCACCTTTGATGACTGGCATTAAGGGTGCACAAGCAAACCAAGCGAAGAAACATACAAAGAATGCGAGCCAAGTCATATGAAAAGCACGCATGGCGGGCGTTGAAAAGCTAAATAATTTTATTTCAGTTGCTTTTTTAGCATTTAGATTCATTTTTGAAGACATAACCTTCCCCTGAACTGAACGAAATATATTTTTGCTATGCAATATTTCTGCATACACAAACCGAACAGAACGGACTTCATTGGCCGTCAGCAAATTTTTTTATGAATCATCGTTGATTCATGATGCTTGTTACTAAGCAAGGGGTGTGCCAAAAAATAAATTTGATCAAAATTTAAAATTAACTACATGATTATAAATATATAATTATATTTATAATATTATTTGTATTGATGAATGCTATTTATCAATGAATCTCATATGCTTTATTGATATTTATGTGTCTTCATTATTTCGAAAATGATTGCAATTGGTGCATGTTTTTTATGAATGATGATTTAAAAGGTGGCGATAAATAAAAAAACAGCCGAAGCTGTTTTTTAAAGTTTTGTCTAAAAACGATAGCCAACGCCTAAATAAGTAATAAGTGGGTCTATATCAATTTTAGTATTTGCTTGGATCAACTCTTTACCTGTATTGCGGTCAGTCACATAAATTTTTGCTTCATTATTCATTTTTGAATAAGAAACTGACCCAACGGCAAACCAATTTGGATTGAAATCATAAGTTGCGCCTACTGTGACAATCGGAGCAAAAGTATCAGTCGCTTCCAATTCGACAATAGGATCTGCTGATGATGTCTTACCATCTAAGGCAGCTCCTGCTTTGCCGTCATGGATATTTTGGATCATGTGACCAGCTTTTACTAAATCAGATTCTATGCCCGAGTTCATTTTAAGATCATTAAAATAAGCATACATCACACCTGCTCCAACGTAAGGTCGGAATTTATTGACGCCTGATTTACCAAACTGGTAATGGAGTTCTACCGCAGGTAGCCAAGCACGTGCAGTTGCTGCTTTGCCTCCTTGGGTCAGATCTGTGATATGAAGATCCTGTTTTAAGTCAATATCACCTAAAATAGTACTTGCTGATCCACTTAATGGCGCGTATATGTCGCCTTTCCCTTTAATATCAACTTTTGGAGGAATTCCGGCCTTAATCTCTAGAGATAAATTATCAGTAAAGTGATAATTTGCCATAATACCAACGGTATCTACATTGTCTGCTTCTAAACCTGTTCCTTGGCTTTGCCAGTTAGATAATCCTTTAATGGTAGCTGTACCTGTTGCAAGACCCGATACAGTATCGGTTGGCCATAAATTAATCGCACCGTAAACGATAGGATTGGAATCTTTGACTGCTGCATCTAGTACGGCTTGTTTAGACACATCACCTACTTTAGATTGTGTTCCCTCAGCTACAGTCGTATTGATATTAATAGGATTTGCAGAACCTTGTGGCATGGCATGTAACCAACCAGCTGAAAGAGAGAAACGTTTGAAACCATCTCCATCTTTTAAACTAAAATAAGGTGACTCCGCAAAGCTCATAGTGGGTAGGGTTGCAGCAATTCCTACTGCAATGCATAGCATGCGTTTTTTCATAGTGAGGACTCCATGTCCGATTTATAAGGAACTTTTTATTCTGATAAAAATAACGTTTTTTACTAAATGGTTTGTTTAGTTAAAATTTAAAATTGTTATGCTTATGAAGACTTTTGTTTGATTTAGATGAATTAATGAAGAAATTATGAATATGAAAAAAAGCTACCGAAGTAGCTTTTCTTTAACGAAATAAATTACATAAAACGAGATAAATCTTCTTCAGGGCGAGCAGTAAGTACTTCGATGCCTGTTTCTGTTACCAAAATGGTATGTTCATATTGAGCTGAAAGCTTGTGGTCTTTAGTAACCACAGTCCATTTGTCACCTAAAAGTTTTGTTTGCCAAACCCCTGCATTGACCATTGGCTCAATCGTAAACGTCATGCCTGCTTCTAAGCGCATACCCGTACCTTTCTGACCATAGTGTAAAACTTGTGGTTCATCATGGAAAACATTGCCAATACCATGACCACAATATTCACGCACAACACTAAAACGTTCAGACTCAACATATTGTTGGATTGCATGTCCAATATCGCCAAGATATGAGCCATGTTTAACCGTAGCCATACCACGATACATGGCTTCTTGCGCAACTTGGCAGAGACGATTTGCAAGAATAGAAGTCTCTCCACCAACGATATACATCATGTTGGTATCACCGTGATAACCATCTTTAATGACTGTTACATCAATATTGAGAATATCACCATTTTTTAAAACTTTACTTTCAGAGGGAATACCATGACAAACCACATGGTTGACTGAAGTACAGATGGAATGCTGGAAAGCAGGGCGACCTGGTGCAGCGCCATAGCCCACACAGGCAGGAATTGCCTGTTGTACATTTTCAATATGGTTACGACAGATTGTATCGAGTTCTAAAGTACTCACTCCCGCTTTAATATGCGGTTTAATCATGTCTAAAATTTCAGCCGCTAGTTTTCCTGCAACACGCATCTTTTCAATTTCTTCGGGCGTTTTGATTAATCGACGAGGAGCTGTATAAGTCGTGTTCATGATCTCTAAAAACTTTTGGTAATTTGCAAGCGTCTATGGTATAAATAGCCGCCTATTTTATCAAATGCTTTTCGTGACAATTTTGCTTATAAAAGTTGTGCGAAAAACTGATGAATAGTTATCAAAAATCCGCACATATATCGTCACATTACTCTGGGTGCCTAGCAATAGGTGGAGAATGCGGATATATGGAGGCCTAACCCAAACTTTAAGGTAAAGAAAATGGCAGATTACAACGTAAGCATGCGCGACCTTCTTCAAGCAGGCGCACACTTTGGTCACCAAACTCGTTTTTGGAATCCAAAAATGCGTCAATATATTTTCGGCGCGCGTAACAAAATTCACATCATCAACCTTGAGCACACTGTTCCTGCGTTAAATGATGCTTTGAACTTTGTTAACAATCTTGCAAGCAAAAAGAACAAAGTATTGTTCGTTGGTACTAAACGTGCTGCTTCTAACATCATCCGTGAACAAGCTCAACGTGCTGGTCAACCTTATGTAGATCACCGTTGGTTAGGTGGTATGTTGACGAACTGGAAAACACTTCGCCAATCTATCAACCGTTTAAAAGATCTTCAAACTCAATCTCAAGATGGTACTTTTGCTAAGCTTACTAAACGTGAAGCTTTAGAGCGTACTCGTGAGATGGAAAAACTTGAACGAGCTTTAGGCGGCGTTAAAAACATGGGTGGTTTACCTGACGCATTATTTGTAATCGACGTTGATCACGAAGCGATTGCAATCAAAGAAGCGAAAAACTTAGGTATTCCTGTAATCGGTATCGTTGATACAAACTCTAACCCAGATAACGTTGATTATGTTATTCCTGGTAATGACGATGCGATCCGTGCAGTAACTTTATATGCATCAGCTATGGCAAATGCAATTCTTGCTGGTAAAGAATATGCTCAATCACAAGCGAATGCACAAGCTAAAGGCGATGACGCTGCAAAAGACGCTTCTGAGGCTTAATGCGGTTTGACGCAAGCTTGTCATTTTTGCGACATGTAATGGTGGCAAATTAAGCGTCGAGATTGCAAACGGTCCAGAGTTTCTTTGGGCCGTTTTTGTTGAACAGATTTATTTTCTACCGATTTTAGGAGATCAACATGACTGCAATTACTGCAAGCATGGTAAAAGAATTACGTGACCGTACTGGTCTTGCAATGATGGAATGCAAAAAAGCATTAACAGAAGCAGGCGGTGACATTGAACTTGCGATTGATAACCTTCGTAAATCAGGTCAAGCAAAAGCTGCTAAAAAAGCAGGTAACATTGCTGCTGATGGTGCGATTACTATCATCCAAAACGGTAATAAAGCAATTCTTGTTGAAGTTAACTGTCAGACTGACTTCGTTGCAAAAGACGAAAACTTCAAAAACTTCTCTGATAAGGTTGCTGCTGCTGCGCTTGCTGCAAATGAAACTGATGCTGCAAAAATTGCTGAACTTAAGCTTGAAGACGGTGCGACTGTAGAAGAAGCTCGTGTTGCGCTTGTTCAAAAAATCGGTGAAAACATCCAGGTTCGTCGTGCTCAAATCGTTGAAGGCGAAAACTTGGCTGTTTACAAGCACGGTTTAAAAATTGGTGTGGTTGTATCTTACACAGGTGATGCTGACACTGGTAAAGGTATTGCAATGCACGTTGCTGCGTTCAACCCAGTTGCTGTAAATGCAGAAGCTGTTCCAGCTGACTTGATCGCGAAAGAGAAAGAAATTGCTGAAGCGAAAGCGTTGGAATCTGGTAAGCCAGCGAACATCGTTGAGAAGATGGTAAGTGGTTCAGTTGACAAATACTTGAACGAAGTTGCACTTGACCGTCAAATGTATGTAATCGACAACGACAAGAAAGTTGCTGATGTATTGAAAGCAACTGGTACCAATGTAGCTCAATTCGTTCGCTTCGAAGTAGGTGAAGGTATTGAGAAGAAAGCTGAAATGAGCTTTGCTGACGAAGTTGCTGCTGCTCAAGCTGCTGCTGCTCAATAATTTTTATTGAATCAGTAAAAGTTAAAAAACCCAGTCATTATGACTGGGTTTTTATTTATGTTAATTTTTTAAAATTGTTCGTCATGTGTTTCTTTAAGTTTTGCTAATGCTTCAATCCGATACTGAATGAGCATTTCGCCAATTTCTGCACCTTGAACATGTTCTGGTAAATCCTGTGCTCTAATATTCCGAACAATCTCCATGGCATCCAAAATATACTGTGCTTGTGGGTAAGGGCGATCTTCTAAACCTAATCGACCTTTAGCATCGCATTCACAAGCCTGCACAAAAGCAATGACTTTTTCTGGTTTTCGTAAAACATCCAAGCGCTGTAGTAAACGCCATACAGTACCAGGTTTCAAATTTTTGATTTGATGGCATTTCAGATGTTCTTTGCAAACAATTAAAGCCAAATTTTTCAGATGTGTGGGAACTTTCAAGCGTTCACATACGTTTGTAACGGGTTCTAATCCACGTTCCTCATGCATGATATGCCGTGGTAATTCCTCAGTTGGAGTAAGTGCTTTCCCTAAATCATGCACCAAGACAGCAAAACGTACATCTAGTCCATAGTTGGCCTGACAAGCTTGTTTTAGTGCCATTAAGGTGTGTACACCACAATCTATTTCAGGGTGGTACTCTGGGCGTTGAGGAATACCAAATAATGCATCTATCTCGGGAAACAGTACTTTTAGTGCATCACAATCTCTTAATGTTTGAAAATAGATATCGGCATGATCTTCCATTAATGCACGAGAAGTCTCTTTCCATACACGTTCAGGTGTTAAAGCATTCAGTTCCCCTGAATTGGCAATTCTTTTCATTAATTGCAAAGTTTCTTCTGCAATTTCAAATCCATAACTAGCATAACGAGCAGCGAAGCGAGCAACACGTAGCACACGTAAGGGATCTTCTGTAAATGCATCTGAAACATGGCGTAGGATTTTCTGATCAAGATCTTTTTGACCACCATATGGATCATAAACTTGTCCAGTTTCATCCATTGCCATTGCATTAATTGTTAGGTCACGGCGAATTAAATCTTCTTCTAATTTAACAGTGGTATCAGTAAAAAATTGGAATCCGTGATAGCCAATGCCTGATTTTCTTTCAGTACGCGCTAGTGCATATTCTTCTTTTGTTTTTGGATGAAGAAATACAGGAAAATCCTTTCCAACGGGTTGGTAGCCTTGAGATAATAATTGTTCAGGTGTTGCTCCAACCACAACATAATCTTTTTCGTGATAGGGGCGACCGAGTAAATGATCTCGAACAGCACCGCCTACTAAATAAACTTGCATAAAAAACCTCTATTCTTCACACAATCATGCTACAGAATAGAGGTTTTCTCAAGCATTAAGCATAGCTTTTAATGTTAAAAGCTATGCTTAAACTGTATCAGTTTTGGCTTTGCTGAATTTCAGCAACGGTTAAAGCTGTCATATTCACTAGACGGCGGGTAGTTGCTGTCGGTGTTAAAATATGAACTGGTTTTGCTGCGCCTAACAAGATTGGACCAATCGTTACATTATTACCAGATGTTGCTTTTAACAAGTTGAATGAAATATTTGCAGAATCTAAATTCGGCATAATCAACAAGTTTGCTGAACCTTTAAAGCGTGAATTTGGAAATGCAAAATGACGAATATTATCATCTAATGCAGCATCACCATGCATTTCACCTTCAACTTCAAGTTCAGGAGCTTGCTCAGAAAGTAAACGATAAACTTCACGCATTTTCTGAGCACTTGGATCAACTTGATCGCTTCCAAAACTTGAGTGAGAAAGTAAAGCGACACGAGGGGTCATACCAAAACGACGCACTTCTTCGGCTGCTAAGATAGTCATCTCTGCAAGTTGTTCAGCAGTTGGATTGGTATTTACATAGGTATCGGCAATAAACAAGTTACGATCTTCAAGCATTAATGCATTGAGTGTAAAGAATGTACTACGACCTTCTTTTAAACCGATCACGTTTTTAACGAAATCTAAATGGATATCGTAGCTCGCATAAGTACCACATAGCATACCATCAGCTTTACCGAACTTAACTAGCAATGCGGCGATTAAGGTTGAACGACGACGTGCTTCACGTTGCGCATATTCAACAGTTACGCCTTTACGTTGCATTGTATTGTAGTAGTCTTTCCAGAAATCATCATATAAAGGATTGTTTTCTTGATCGACGATTTCAATATTGACACCGTGCTGTAAGCGTAAACCGAGTTTTCTGATATTGTCTTCAATAACGGCTGTACGACCAACAAGAATTGGTTTAGCCAGACCTTCATCTACAACAATTTGAACCGCACGTAATACACGTTGATCTTCACCCTCGGCATATGCAATACGCTTAGGGTCAGTTTTCGCTTGTGAGAAAATCGGTTTCATTAAGAATGCTGAGTTATATACAAACTCAGAAAGTCTTTGACGATATGCAGAGAAATCTTCAATTGGACGTGTCGCAACACCAGAATCCATTGCAGCTTTAGCAACCGCAGGCGCGATTTCTAAAATCAAGCGTTGGTCTAGAGGGCGAGGGATCAAGTAATCACGACCGAATGATGCAGATTTTTCACCATAAGTCGCAGCATCTGCTTCAATATGTGCCATACGTGCAATCGCGTGTACACAAGCAATTTTCATATCTTCGTTGATCGTTGTAGCACCGACATCGAGTGCACCACGGAAAATATATGGGAAACAAAGTGCATTGTTTACTTGGTTTGGATAGTCTGAACGACCAGTTGCCATAATCACATCTGGACGAACTTCGTGCGCATGTTCAGGTAAGATTTCTGGATCTGGATTTGCAAGTGCAAAAATAATTGGGTTTTCAGCCATTTCTTTAACCATTTCTTTGGTTAAAATTCCCGCTGCAGAAAGACCCAAGAACATATCTGCGCCAGCCATTACTTCATGTAATTGAGTCGCAGAAATATCTTGAACGTAACGTTTTTTCGATTCATCAAGTCCTTCACGTGAAGTTGTTAAAAGGCCACGAGAATCAGCTACGATAATATTCGATTTATTTACGCCTAATGCACAAAGTAAATCTAAACATGACAATGCAGCAGCACCAGCACCTGATGCAACGATTTTAATTTCATCAATTTTCTTGTTCACGATCTGCAAGGCATTCAACAATGCTGAGCCTACAATAATACTGGTACCATGTTGATCATCATGGAACACAGGAATCTTCATGCGTTCACGAAGTTTCTTCTCGATATAGAAACATTCAGGTGCCTTGATATCTTCCAGGTTGATACCACCAAACGTTGGTTCCAATGCGGCAACGATATCCACGATCTTGTCTGGATCATTTTCCGCAATTTCAATATCAAATACATCAACACCAGCAAACTTCTTGAATAGAACGCCTTTACCTTCCATAACAGGCTTAGAAGCAAGAGGACCAATGTTTCCTAAACCAAGCACGGCTGTACCATTACTCACGACGGCAACCAAATTTCCACGTGCTGTATATTTTGCAGCAGCAGAAGGGTCACGTTCAATTTCTAGACATGGAGCAGCAACACCAGGAGAATATGCAAGCGCTAAGTCTCGTTGGTTTACGAGTTGCTTGCTCGGTGTCACGCTGATTTTTCCAGGCGTAGGAAATTCATGGTAATATAAAGCGGCTTCTTTTAAAGATTGATCGTCCATCTGAGTCTCGATTGTTCCGATAATAATCAGGCATATACATGGCTGATGATTATATTAAGATAAGTGCACAAGAATATAGCACTAGTTCATGTTTTCGCCCAGTCAAAAAAGCTTATTTTCACTGAACGTATAGGCTTATTGACAATTTATATTGGGTGTAAATTAAACTGCCAAAAGCTCAAAATATGGTTTTAACTGGAATATCTTGCAATTGCTAGACGCATATGTTGCTGTAAGTATTCAGTTGCATGTACGGCAGTTAAGGGTTTGGCAAATAAGTAACCCTGTAATATGTCACAGTTTTGTCGTTTCAAATATTCACATTGCTGTTCTGTTTCAACGCCTTCAGCGACAACTTTTAAGCCAATTGTTTTACCCATGGCAATCATAGCATTAACAATCGCATCTTGTTTTGCATTACCAATTTTCGAGATAAATGCACGATCAATCTTTAAAATATCAATTGGATATTCAGTTAAATAAGCCAGAGAAGAATAGCCTGTGCCAAAGTCATCCAGTGCAATTGAAATATTACGTTCTTTCAATGCACACAAAATTGTTTTAACACTTTCAGTATTTTCTAAAAATGCTGACTCGGTAATTTCTAACTCTAAATTTTCACCTGTAATAGAGTATTCATCGAGTACAGCATCAATATCATGCAATAACTGACCACGCAAAATTTGTTGAGCAACAATGTTTACAGCAATGTGGATGTTCGTAAAACCTAGTTTTTGCCATTCTTGTAACTGTTTCGCTGCCTCATACAAGACAAATCGTCCAATATCAGAAATTAGACTGGTACTTTCTGCTAAAGGAATGAAAATATCGGGCATGATTAAACCTTTCGTTGGATGTTTCCAACGAATGAGTGCTTCAAATCCATTAATTTGACAATTCTGAGCAGTGATCTTTGGCTGATAATATACAACGAGTTCATTGTTTTGAATCGCCTTTCTCAAGTCAAGCTCTAAATCAGTATGATTAACAACGAAGTTAGTTCGCTCACTAGAATAATAGCGGATTGTATTTCCACCTAAGCGTTTGGCTTCTGTTAAGGCTTGCTCTGCATGGGTATTTAAGTTGTCAACTTGACGACCGTGTTCAGGGTAAATCGCAACTCCAATCGAAATACTGACCACATACTCTTGATTAGCGATATAAAAGGGTTTGCTAAAGGCTTCAACAATATTACTGCATAACTGATGAATTGGCGGATGTAACGGTGACATTTCATAAATGATTACAAAATCGTCTGCACTTAAATGTGAGACTAAAAGTGCATCAATATTACTGATACGCAAACGTTGTGCAACTTGCTTCAAAAGCTCATTACCCGCTTGATTGCTGAGTAATTCATTCAAGGCACGGAAACGGTCAATATTGATTCGGATAACTGCTAAATTCTGTATCGAAGCCTCATTAACCAAATATTGATGCAGTTGCTGGTGATAATAGAAGCGATTAGGTAGATCGGTCAGGGTATCATAATTGGTTAAATATGATAAACGTTGCTCTTGATGTTTACGCTCAGTTTGGTCAGAGACAATCCCGATATAATTAATCACACGATCTGATTCATCTTTTACAGCGTTCATATGGATCCAAAGGAAACATGATTTTTCAGAAAGATAAGTTTCCTGAAACTCACCTTCGTACTCATGTTCTTCGTGCAAAGTAGCAAGGATAGAAAGATGAAAATTATGATGATGCTGTTTATTTTGTTTAGTAATCTCAAAAAGTTGTTTTCCTAATATGAACTGTTTATCTAAACCCGTTAATTGTTCATATTTAGGATTAACTTCAAGATAGTGGAAGCTATCATCCAGAACAAAGATACCTTCTGAAGCCTGTTCGAATACACTCGCTGCTAATTTTAGCCGTTCTTGGTCTTTCTTTTCTTGGTTAATATCACGATGAATACCGACCATGCGTAGAGGGGTCTCATCTTTAGGATTTCTTAACATGACTTGGCCAACATCATGAATCCAAACCCATTCACCACTCGGTCGTTTAATGCGGAAAGTTTCTTCGTAACGTTTAGTTTGGCCACATAGATGTTTATAAAGTGTATTTTTAACACGTTCAAGATCATCAGGATGTACAATTTTATGCAGCAACGAATAGTGATTCTCAGAATCACGCGTAACTTCTTTACGATGAGAATTGGTAATCCCAACAGTGTTATTTTCTAAATTCCATTCCCAAGGTCGAATACCCGCAGTTTCATGTGCAAAAGCCAAATTTTGACGATGTTCCTGTAAACTATTATTTATTTCTGTTAAATCAAAAGTACGCTCGCGAACTTTTTGTTCTAATAAATGATTGTTAAATTGTAATTGAGCTTCAATATCTTTCGATTTATTCACTTCACGTTGTAATTGTTGGCAAAGTTCTTCGGTCCATTGATTGTGTTGTTCCGCCACATCAATCAGTTGCTTGTTTTTATCCAGAACCTGAGACAGGCGCTGGTGAATATTAAAGGTGGCCTGAGCACAAAGCAGGGTGGCAAAAAAGGACAGGTAATAGGCAATATAAAATAGGGTATGTTCCTGATCTCTATTTATAATTTGGGAAATCACCAGAGGGCTGATGCTTGGAATGAAGAACAGGAAGAAGTAACGGATATGCTGGGTTAAAAAAGTCAGCGCAATAATATGTGAAGAGGTGAGCAGCAAGGCGGTCAGGATCAGGATATGTGAGGCTGAAAGATTCGGGACATCCCTGATCAATAGGTAATTGATCACAATGGTGCTGATTCCCAGCAACAAACCCGTGAAAAAACAAATGGCCTGAAAGGTAATATTGGTTTTTCCAGCAAAGCGACTTGATGAATAATATCTTAATGAAAAGTGACAAACTGCGTAAAAAATGAGTAATAGTGTAAGAGTAAGGGTCATCCATGTGGTAAAGACATTCGCACTAAAGGAATAGAAAGAAGCAAATAACAGATAATCCAGAAGCGCAATCAAAAATACACTTAAAACGAATAGGCGTACGTGGTTAGGATAGTTGATCTGATCCGTATAAATAAACTGCGGAATTTTTTTTTCATGAACCCCGAGCATACAAAGAATAGTCCTTTTCATTATTTATCTATGCGTACAATCATTATTTTTTTGTAAGCACGATATAGTTTTATTTTAAATTACCCTTAAACCAGATCGAAAGCAATGCAAATACTTTATTTGGTTGAAAAGTGATAATTTAAAATTGATAAAGCTACAACTGGAGCGGTTTCAGTCCTTAAAACACGATCTCCAATACACCAGCTTTGAAAATGATTTTGGTTAGCAGCATCAATTTCTGCTTCACTTAAACCGCCTTCTGGACCAATCAATAGGGCTAAATCAGGCTGGCTATTTAGTACTACGTTTTCTTGGTCTTTGTTTGGCGCTAACACAAAACGTGATTGTGGTAGCTGTTCCGATTTTACCCAATCGGTTAAACTTATTGGTGCTAGAACATTTGGAACTTTGTTCATTCCACATTGTTCACACGCAGCAATCGCAATTGACTGCCAATGATCTAATTTCTTTTGATCACGTTCATATCTTAACCGCATTTCGCAACGTTCACTAGTCAATAATTGAATAGTTGTGACACCAAGTTCAGTGGCTTTTTGAATCGCATAATCCATACGATCGCCTTTGCTCATGACTTGGCCTAAAATTACTTTAGCAGGCGCTGTTCGATCTATAGGGTTGAATTGATCAATAGAAACAAAAGCATTTTTCTTATTAATTTCAGTAAGTGTTACGATATATTCACCACCTTTTCCATTGAAAAAGATGGCTTGATCTAGCTCTTTTGCACGAAGCACCCGTACCCAGTGATGAAATACCGATTCTGTTAATTCAATCGAATTGCCAGTATTTAATTCTGTTTCGATATAAAAACGATTCATGCTGGGTAAGGCTCGTACAAATTAGTTTAAACCAAGATCAACAACGAGTTGTCGAGTTGGCTCTGTTTGGTTCATTGAATAAAAATGGAGTGTTGGCGCACCACCAGCGATCAAACGTTCGCAAAGTTTAACAATCACTTCATGGCCGAAGGCTTTAATACTTTCGCTATCATCACCATAAGCAGCAAGTTGTTTGCGAATCCAACGCGGAATTTCTGCACCAGTTCCATCCGCAAAGCGAATCAAATTACTTGCATTGGTAATTGGCATGATGCCAGGCGCAACGGGAATATCCACACCAGCTTTAGCAATACGTTCGATGAAATAGAAATAAGCATCTGGATTGAAGAAAAATTGGGTAATACCTGCATTCGCGCCTGCATTCACTTTTTCAACAAAACGTTGAATGTCACCATCAAAGCTATCAGCTTGCGGATGCATTTCAGGGTACGCAGCAACTTCAATATGGAAATGATCACCTGAATGTTCACGGATAAAGCGAACAAGATCTTGAGCATAAGGTAATTCGCCAAGACCAACTTGACCTGAAGGTAAATCACCACGCAATGCTACGATGCGGTCAATCCCTTGTGATTTATATAAATCTAAGAGCTCAGCAATACGAGCTTTATCATCGCCAATACAAGAAAGGTGAGGGGCGACGGGCGTACCTTTGCCATTAAAATCATTAATGGCTGCTAAAGTGCGTTCACGAGTAGAACCACCAGCACCATAAGTAATGGAGAAAAACTCTGGGTTTAATCGCTGTAATTCTTGGTGAACGATACGTAGCTTTTCAGCGCCAGCATCAGTTTTTGGCGGGAAAAATTCAAAAGAAATAGGAACACGTTTCGTCATTTCAAATCCTTTTTTAATCGCTTAGACATTATTTTAGAAAAAAGAGCAGTCCGTAAACGTCTGCCCTGATTTTCTTAGTATTTATAAGCGTCAGATTTGAATGGACCTTCCACAGGAACGCCGAGGTAATCTGCTTGTACTTGAGTCAATTGGGTGAGTACACCACCAAAGCCAAGCACCATTGCAGCAGCAACCTCTTCATCTAATTTCTTAGGAATCAGTTCTACACGGATTTTCGCAGCTTTTTGATCTTCAGGAAGATCGGCAAATTTCTCAGCGAACAAGTGCATTTGACCTAACACTTGGTTAGCAAAAGAACCATCCATAATACGTGATGGGTGACCTGTTGCATTCCCAAGATTCACTAAACGCCCTTCAGAAAGAAGGATTAAGTAATCATTTTCATTTTCTGAACGATACACTTGGTGAACTTGAGGCTTAACTTCAACCCACTTGTAACCACGTAAATATGCAGTGTCGATCTCTGTATCAAAGTGACCGATGTTACACACTACAGCACCTGCTTTTAATGTATCAAGCATTGCAGCGTCACAAACGTGGTAGTTACCTGTTGTCGTTACGATAAGGTCAGTGTTTTGAAGAAGGTCAAGGTTGATGTCTTCTTTCTTGCCTGTTTGAACACCATTTTTGTATGGAGATACAACTTCGTAACCGTCCATACATGCTTGCATTGCACAGATTGGGTCAATTTCAGTAACACGTACAATCATACCTTCTTGACGAAGTGATTGTGCAGAACCTTTACCTACGTCACCGTAACCGATTACAAGTGCACGACGACCAGATAACAACATATCTGTACCACGTTTGATCGCATCATTTAGAGAATGGCGGCAACCATATTTGTTGTCGTTTTTAGATTTCGTTACGGAATCATTTACGTTGATTGCAGGAACTTTTAACGTACCATCACGTAACATTTCATACAGACGTTGAACACCTGTTGTTGTTTCTTCTGTTACACCGTGGATTTTTGCAATCACTTCAGGGTATTTTTCGTGAACAAGTAGCGTTAAATCACCACCATCATCAAGAATCATGTTGGCATCCCAAGGTGTGCCATTTACATTGATTTGTTGTTCAAGACACCACATGTATTCTTCTTCAGTTTCGCCTTTCCAAGCAAACACAGGAATACCCGCAGCAGCGATAGCAGCAGCAGCGTGATCTTGAGTAGAGAAGATATTGCATGATGTCCAACGAACTTCAGCGCCAAGTTCTACGAGTGTTTCGATTAAAACTGCAGTTTGGATTGTCATATGAATACAACCCAAAATTTTTGCGCCAGCAAGTGGTTTAGTTGCTGAATAACGCTTACGTAAACCAATCAAAGCTGGCATTTCTGCTTCAGCAAGTTTGATTTCTTTACGGCCGTAGTCAGCAAGAGAAATATCAGCGACTTTATAATCTGTAAATGAAGCAGTAACCGCGTTCATCAGGATCTCCTAGAAAAATAGTATGGATCATTCTGTTCGCGGATGCCGTTGTTGGTTAGCACGAGCGTCTAACCGATCGTCGAGCCTGGCAAATTGATTTTTAGTGCTAATCAATCGTCGCAGCATCCCTCGACTGGGCATTATAATACTTGGAAATGACTTTAGTTCCAATGTTATTTTGTTTGAGATGATTATAAAATGAAGAATTAGATTGGGATAAGTGATTAAATTTTTTGAATGAACGAACAAGGATTCCAAATCCCTTTGAAATCCTTATGTATGCACAAAAGAATCGCATTAAGCTTTTAAATGATCTTCAAATTCTTCGCCAAGCTGCATGGCTAAGGCATTTCCAGATAAGTCACACGTGACCAAACCGTATTCTTTTTTAAAACTAAAGGTAAAACCTTTATTGTCGGCTAAACTTTTTACTGAATATCCTAATTTTTCTAACCAAATACGAAAAGCCAATAAATTTTTTGCTTTCACAACTCTGTTTTTCATTCCAGAACTCCTTTTAACCTGTATTTATTAATAAGGGTGACCTAAAAATTTTTAAAGGGGGATTGCATATATTTATTTTTCTTCATGTAACCAATGTAAAATTAGATTGATTGAAACTGAAATTAAACTTAAATTTTATCTGATAAAATTATTTAAATAATTGATTTAATTTACTTGTATTGTTTTTTCTCGGATTGGGTTTTGATCCAAAATAAATGTAAAAAATCATTTCACTTTCTACTTTTTAAAAACTAAAGTTTAGCCTTTAAAAAGTAGAACTTTAAAATTAGAACTGATCTTTAAGCGCTCTGATCCTTGCGAAATCTTCGACACTTTCTGTGCGCAAGAACGGATTTGTTTCAAGCTCTAATTTAATTGTACTTGGCAGAGTAATTTGTTCAGCATCTCTCAATGCTTTGACTTCCTTTATGCGTTCTTGTAATGCAACATTCTGAGGTTCAATTGTTAATGCAAACTCTGCATTTGCAAGCGTATATTCATGTGTACAATAAACTTTGGTTTGTATTGGCAACGCAGCTAAGCGATTTAATGAGTGGTACATTTGTTCAGCAGAACCCTCAAATAGGCGCCCACAGCCCATTGCAAATAATGTGTCACCACAGAAAAGCGTGTCTATTTCTTCAATAAAATAAACAATATGACCTAGTGTATGCCCTGGTGTTGCAATAATTTCAACTTTTAAATCATTAAAGTGAAAATGGTCATTATGTTGCAGTGGATTGGATATAAACGAAATTTTACTGAGTTCATCGCGTGGACCGAAAACGGGTGAATTTTGCTCAGCCAATAGGCTTTGTACACCATCAGTATGATCTCGATGCCAATGTGTTAACCAGATTTGTTTCAACTCAAGTTGATGTTGTTCGCAAAAATCGGTAACAAGTGCTGCTTCTGTAGGGTCAACTGCTACGACTTCTTGCGTACGAGTATCTTCTAATAACCAAATATAGTTTTTTAAGGCATTTTTTACGTCAATTGCATGAATTTTATAATGCATGGCCGAATCCTAAATCTCTGATTTATGTGGTTATTGATGAATAGAGTATTTGAATAATCAAATCACAGTTAGTTTAAGTGTAAATGTATAAGAGTGCAAAAGATTACCTAAGAATTCATACAGAATGCTGACTTTTTAGGGCATATTATGACAGCTTCAATCATCAGGTATTTTTCAGGTTGACAAGTTATACTTTTTCTATAAATATTATAAAAATTTTGATAAATTAATGGTTTATATTCATCTTTAGTGGTGTGAAAATACTTAATTAAAGCTAACATAGTTTAAAAATTAGATTTAACAATATTTAACGAAGTAACACATTTAAAGATGAAATGAAAAATAAATCATAAGAATACAGTGAGAGTATTATGACTGATTTGGTAGATCATGAAATTGTTGTTATCTTCAAAAAATATTTATATCCTTTGTCTTCCAAACTTACAGAAATGTTGAATGAGCATTTTAGTCATCAAACAGAACGTCGCGGTTGTGGTTATACTCAAGCCACTCGTGTGATTGCTGAATTTGTTTCACAGCCACGTGATATGTTGGGATTCCAAGATTTTCGTATTTTTGAAGACTACGAGGTTAAAGGTTTGAAAAACATTTTAAATCAAAGTTCTTCATATGGTTTAGTGTTGGAAACTTGGCGTAATTTGGATATTAATATTGATGTGCAACAATATTTAGAACGTTCTAATTCACAAGATACATTTACTCAGAATTTGCAACAAGAAGTTGATTTTCAAGCGAAGCTTAGAAAAATCCATCAATATGCAGAGCTTGAAGAAAGCATTTTAATTTGCCAATTACTTGCAGATATTATTCTTCCACAAACAATTGATCAAATTGAAATGATTGAGTGTCATTCTCTAGAGGAAAAGCCGAAGGTTGGCTCATGTCCGATGGCAGAAAAATTTTTCTTGCGAATTGCACATCATTGTTTATTGCGACAAGGTGAAATTAATATTTTTGTGGATGATAAAGGTTTACCCATCATGATGGAGAAACTGAATATGGGGGATAATCACTCTTGTATCAGTCTCGTGCCATTGATGATGAATGGGGTGCGCTTACCAGCAGGAAGTCTTTTCTCTGCAAGTTATGAAATCGATGAGCTGGAAAAGAAGCCTAATAAACAATATAAAGGATATGTGATTCCAATTGCTCAAATGAATGGTTTTTGGTTTTTACGATTAACGACACTGGTTGTTTCGCCAAAAAACCGTGCGCGTGCGTTTGGGTATCATTTTAAACAACAGGTTGATAATGGATTATTTAGACCTGATACCACGGAACTAAGTCAACTGATTGAGATTGCAAAAGATCAAATTTATGTAGGGCATCCATGCTAAAAGCTTGTTACTCACCACGCTATTTTGCAAGAACACATACCAACAGTATGGAAAAACTGACAGCCGTCGCTGATGTGCTGCGAACTCATCAAATGGTTGATTTAATTGATCCAGGTTTAATTGATACTGAGATATTAAAAAAACTACATAACCCAGAATATGTGGAAGCCTTTTTATCGGGAGAATCTGCATTTGCAACCATACAGGGCTTTAAACCGTGGAATGAGCAATTAAGGGACGCAATCCTATCAGTACAGGCAGGGCAGTTGCTTGGCGCTGATATTGCCTTTAAAGAGGGGATTGCGGCCAATATCGCACAGGGTTTTCATCATGCCAGTTATGAGTCTGGTGCTGCATATTGTACCTTTAATGGTTTGGCTCTGGTTGCTAAACAAAATCCTGAAAAACGTATCTTTGTGCTGGACTGTGATCAGCATGGCGGAGATGGAACGGCAATATTTACCAATAGACTCACCAATCTGGTCAATTTCGGAATTTTTGGGATTCGTTTTGGTTGCAAGGCAGGGGAGCGTAGCCTGACTCGCTATATTCATCCCAAGCAGGGCAACTTTGATTTATATCGGGAAGCGATTTTTGAAGCGTTTCAATATGCCTCACATTGGGAAGCAGATCTAATCATCTATCAAGCTGGTATGGACTGCCACCAACTAGATAAATATGGCTCAAAATGGTTTACCACTGAGCTGTTATATGAGCGAGATCGCTTAGTTTTTGAAATGGCAAAAAAAATGAAAATTCCATTACTGTTTGTATTGGCAGGCGGCTATCAGGCACTTGATGATTTAGTGCCTTTACATGTTAATACATTCAAAGCTGCAAATGAAATTTACTTTCCTTAAAATAGAAAGGTACAAAAAAAGCCCTCAAAATGAGAGCTTTGTCTGTTGCTGTGATTAGCGTAATTTTGCTAACCAATCACCAAATGATTGAACCAGTTGAACTAAAATTAGCAGTACAATCACGGTTAAAATAACAACACTGGTATCAAAACGTTGATAACCATAGGAAATAGCTAAATCACCGATACCTCCTGCACCAACTGCGCCAGCCATTGCAGTTGCACCAATTAAGGAAATCGTCCCTGTGGTCAGGTTCAAAATTAATGAGCTACGTGCTTCGGGGATAATAAATTTAAAAATGATCTGCCAAGGTGAGGCACCCATAGCTTGAGCTGATTCAATAATACCCTCATTCACTTCAAGTAATGAAGTTTCAATCAATCGCCCTAAATACGGACCTACATAAATGGTGAGGGGAACAATCGCAGCCCAAGTACCAATCGAAGTTCCAACTAATAATTTAGTTAATGGAATAACTGCAATAAGTAAGATGATAAATGGTAAAGAACGTAGTGCATTTACAATTGGGTTGAGAAAATAATAGATCGCTCGGTTTTGTAAGATACCACCTGTGCGAGTGACAACTAAAGTTACACCTTGAATCAATCCCCAAATACAACCAAAAAGCAATGAGAAAAAAACCATTTGAAAGGTTTCTTGTAATGCCGTGACGAATTGATCAATTGAAAGGGAACTGTGCCAAAACGGCGCGGAAGCTTCAGTAAGCCATTGTACGATTAAATCTCTCATTGGCTTACTCCTGATTGTTCAACTTTCACGCCTTGTTGCTCAAGAAACTTAATAGCGTCTTGAATAGTCGCTGAATCACCCAAAAGTTGAATAAACATCTGTCCAATCACAGTGCCATTGATTTCAGTCATGTTGGCAAAAAGAATATTTAGGCTCAAATCAAATTGCTTAATCACAGCTTGAATGACGGTTTCTTGAGCAGATGTCCCCAAGAATTGCAGACTATAAATACTATTGTGATGCTTATGTTCAAGGTTATTGAGGATATTAATTGGTAACTGTTGTTGCAAAACTGTTTGAATGAAGGTCTTTGTAGTCGAATGCTGGGGTTGACTAAAAATATTGAGGGTGGGGCCTGTTTCAATCACATGACCTGCTTCCATGACTGCAACATAGTCACAGACTGACTCAATTACATCCATTTCATGGGTGACCATCACAATGGTAATCTTTTGTTCTTTATTAATCTTTTTTAATAGCGCTAAAACGGATTGTGTGGTCTGAGGGTCAAGTGCAGAGGTTGCTTCATCACACAGTAAAATTTTGGGATGGTTTGCAAGCGCGCGGGCGATACCTACACGTTGTTTTTGTCCTCCTGAAAGTTCATCAGGATAGGCATCTTTCTTGTGCTTGAGATCGATGAAATCTAATAGTTCTGCTAGGCGCTTTTCACGATCAGCTTTGTTATGCCCCAATAATTTGAGTGGCATTTCAATATTTTCAGATACTGTTTTAGTTTGCAGTAAATTGAAATGTTGAAAGATCATGCCGATATTTGCACGTTCTTGACGAAGCGTACGCGCATCCATTGCAGTAAAGTCTTTCTGATTGATAATTACCTGTCCCTGCGTTGGGCGTTCAAGCAAATTAATCAAACGAATCAACGTACTTTTACCTGCACCACTATAACCAATAATGCCGAAGATGCTGCCTTCTGGGATCTCTAAATTAATTTGATCCAGTGCGTTGATCGTTTGACCTTTCAATTGATAGTGTTTCGAAATGTTTTTAAATTGGATCATGTTCGTCAGTACTAAGCAAAAAAGAAAAAACAGGCAAATATCTTTGCCTGTTTCATTGAAAATATTATATTACGATTTTGCTTCAGTGAGATAGCTTGTCGGTTTGTTTACATCAACTTTTGTACCTGCAAAATGTTCTTGCACATATTTTTTCACAGCTTCTGTATGATAAAGCGCACCAACTTTTTGTAGTACTGCATCATCTTTACGAGATTCGGCAGTTGCTAAAACATTGACATTTAATTTAGTACTTTGATCAATTGGTTCGTAATAGATAGCATCTTTAAGAACGTTCAAACCACCTTCTAAAGCCAAGGTGTTACCTAATAAAATCGCATCAACTTCGTCTTTTACACGTACAGCTGTCGCCATTTGAATTGGCTTGATTACGATTTTTTTACTATTTTCGATAATGTCAGCAGGCGTGCCTTTCACAGGATCGAAATCAGCTTTTAATTTGATTAAACCTGCGCTTTGTAAAAGTAACAATGCACGTGATTCATTTGCGCCGTCATTTGGGATTGCAATGGTTGCGCCTTGAGCAAATTCTTCAACTTTTTTGACTTTGCTTGAGTAAATACCCATCGGCTCTAAATAAGTCGTTGAAACAGGTGCAATCTTATCTTTATTTGCCGCATTAAAAGCAACAAGGTAAGCGTAAGATTGGAAGGCATTAATATCAACTTCTTTATTAGCAACAGCTGTATTCATTGCAACATAGTCAGTAAAGTTTTTGACTTCAAGTTTAATACCTGCCGCTTTAGTTTCAGGCAATGTCGCAATATAACGCCAAATATCAGCATCTGAGCCTGTTGATGCAATTACAACGGTTTGTAATCCACCCGATTCATTTTTTTGTTCTGCTTTGGTGTCAGGTTGTTTACTGCACGCTGCAAGTAATAACACAGACACACTTAAAAAAAGACTAATAAGCTTTTTCATGTGTAAATCCTAATCGGAATAATGCTTAGTAAATAATCCGCTAATGCATTACTTAAGAGCTATAGGGTTCTTGTTACAAAGAGGTGAGTCGGTTCAAAATTTAATGCTATGAACAGGCGACTGATCGAATCATTTGCAACAACAGAAAATTAAGAACATTGATCTTAAGAATTTGACTTAAGCATACTGGTTCAATAATTGTCATATCAAATCGAGATTAGCTGATACTTTTCGAGTTAAATTTCATATTCTTATTCATATATAAAAGAATATGTATAAAACCAAAAGCACTCGTCGAAAATTTTAGCAATCATAACAATAATTTGGGTTCTGTTATAGTGTTCTATTTTGTACTTGTGGGTATAAATATATGATTATTAGAAAAATAGTTTAATTTTGGTAAAAGTAAATAAATGATACTTTTGTAGTTTTTTCTGATGATGGAAATGTCAAATTTTATTGAATTAGTGATATATATTTTTCTGAATTTAATATTTAAATAATGAATAAGGAAGTGATTTTTATGCTAATTAAAGAATAAAAAAGCCTTCCGAAGAAGGCTTTTGTTAATTAACCAAAGCTTATTCTGCTTTTTCACGTGCAATTGCGCGGTAACCAATATCACTACGATACTGCATACCTGTAAATGTCACTTGACCACATACTTCTAGTGCATTGATTTGAGCTTCTAGAACTGTGTCTCCAAGCGCAGTCACGCAAAGAACGCGACCACCAGCAGTAATCACATGACCATCTTCAGTCGTTGCAGTACCTGCATGGAAGATCTTAGTATCTTCAGGAGATTGTCCGATGCCAGAAATTACATCGCCTTTGCGGACTGTATCAGGGTATCCTTCAGCTGCAAGTACGATACCAATTGATTTACGCTCATCCCATTCAGCTTCACTTGGTAAATTACCAGCAATACCCGCTTCAACCAAATCAACTAAAGATGATTTTAAGCGCATCATAATCGGTTGAGTTTCTGGATCACCGAAACGACAGTTAAATTCAATAACGCGTGGTTGACCTTGTTCATCAATCATTAAACCAGCATATAAGAAACCTGTGTAAACATGACCATCAGCTGCCATACCATCAACAGTAGGACGCATAACTTCATTCATTACACGTTCAAATACTTCTGGTGTAACAACTGGAGCAGGAGAGTAAGCACCCATACCACCCGTATTTGGACCTTGGTCGCCTTCAAAAATACGTTTATGGTCTTGTGAAGTTGCCATCGGTAAAATGTTGTTGCCATCGATCATACAAATGAAACTTGCTTCTTCACCTGCAAGAAATTGCTCAATGACAACACGTGAACCAGCGTCACCAAACTTGTTGCCTGCAAGCATATCGTCTATCGCAGCAAAAGCTTCTTCGTTGGTCATTGCAACGATTACACCTTTACCTGCCGCTAAGCCATCCGCTTTGATCACGATTGGTGCGCCATGCTGTTCGATATAAGCTTTTGCAGCATCTACTTCAGTAAATACATCATAAAATGCTGTAGGGATGTTATGACGTTTTAAGAAATGTTTAGCGAATGCTTTAGAACCTTCAAGCTGTGCAGCGTACTGAGTCGGCCCCCAGATTTTTAAACCTGCTTCACGTGCTGCATCAACCACGCCATTCACTAAAGGTGCTTCAGGGCCAACAATCACCAATGCCACATCATTTGCTTTTGCAAATTCGATAATGGCAGGATTATTTAAAATATCGATGTCAACGTTTTGACACTTATCTTCGGTTGCTGTGCCTGCATTACCCGGCGCAACAAAAACTTGTGTTACTTTTGAATCTTGTGCGATTTTCCATGCAAGTGCATGTTCACGGCCACCGCTACCCAAAACTAAAATATTCATTATTAAGTTATTTCCTTTTTCCGTATTTAAGAATATACCTGTTCAGAATAAAAAAGTCCCCCTAGGATGCGATTTAGATGTCGCAAGAAAGAGGGACTTAGGGGTATTAATGACGGAAGTGGCGCATACCAGTGAAGACCATTGCAATACCAGCTTCATCAGCGGCTGCAATTGTTTCTTCATCGCGCATAGAACCACCCGGTTGGATAATACATTTAATGCCAGCTTTAGCCGCATTATCAATACCATCACGGAATGGGAAGAATGCATCAGATGCCATGACCGCACCTTCAACCACTAAGCCAGCATGTTCAGCTTTGATTGCAGCAATACGAGCAGAATTTACACGGCTCATTTGACCTGCACCTACACCAATCGTTTGACGATTTTTAGCATAAACAATCGCATTTGATTTCACATATTTTGCTACTTTCCAAGCAAAGATAAGATCATCAATTTCTTGTTCAGTTGGTGCGCGTTTAGTTACTACTTTAAGATCATCTTTGGTGATCATACCTAAGTCTTGATCTTGAACTAACAAACCACCATTCACGCGTTTATAGTCAAATTGAGCGGTACGTGCATCGATAGCAGGAAGTTCACCACAGACTAACACGCGTACATTCTTTTTCGCGCCAGTAACTTCAAGTACACCTTCAGCAATACTTGGTGCAATAATCACTTCAACAAATTGGCGATCCACAATGGCCTGTGCAGTTGCAACGTCTAATTCACGGTTGAATGCAATGATGCCACCAAATGCAGATTCAGGATCAGTTGCATAAGCAAGATCATAAGCCGCTTGGATACCATCTAATGAAACTGCAACACCACATGGGTTTGCATGTTTAACGATGACACAAGCAGGTTTTGCAAATGATTTAACACACTCAAGTGCTGCATCTGTATCTGCAATATTGTTATAAGACAATTCTTTGCCTTGTAATTGTTTCGCAGTTGAAACTGATGCTTCTTTAGCATTTGCTTCAACATAGAATGCTGCATTTTGATGAGGGTTCTCGCCATAACGCAAATCTTGAGCTTTATTAAGTTGGGTATTGAACGTGCGAGGGAATAAATCTGCTTCACCTTCAGCTTTGCCAACACGAGCACCAAGATAAGATGCAATCATGCCATCATATTGTGCTGTGTGCTCAAACGCTTTTACCGCTAAGTCGAAACGAGTCTCGTAAGAAAGTGCACCATGATCTTTTAATTCAGCAACAACTAAATCATAGTCAGAAGCATTTACAATAATACCCACAGAAGCATGGTTCTTTGCTGCTGCACGCACCATGGTTGGACCACCAATGTCGATGTTCTCAATCGCATCTGCAAGTGAGCAATTTGGTTTAGCCACAGTCGCAGCAAATGGATAAAGGTTGACCACAACCAGATCAATCGGATCAATGTTGTGTTTTTGCATCACAGCTTCGTCTAGACCGCGACGTGCCAAGATACCACCATGGATTTTTGGATGTAGTGTCTTAACACGACCATCCATCATTTCAGGAAAACCTGTATGTTCAGAAACTTCTACTACAGCGATATTGTTGTCTTTAAGCAACTTATATGTACCGCCCGTAGATAAAATTTCTACCCCTAGAGCTGCAAGATTTTGAGCAAATTCAACGATTCCAGTTTTATCGGAAACAGAGATTAAAGCACGTTTGATAGTCATGATTTTAGTCAACAGTTTGAAGTCTACAGATTAAAAATAAAAGGCAAAAAAAATGCCCACGAGAACGTGAGCATTTTATCAATTATTCACTCATTAAACCGTGAGCTTTTAACTTTTTACGTAAAGTTCCGCGGTTAAGGCCTAAAATCTCAGCAGCGCGCGTTTGATTGCCACGAGTGTATTCTAAGACCACAGATAAAAGAGGTTTCTCCATTTCTGCTAAAACCATGTCATAAACTTGAGATGGTTGCTCACCTTGCAATTGTGCAAAATAATGACGAACTGCGCGATCTACATGGATGCGAAGAGCGACATCAGATTGAGCCGTAAAAATAGGAGATTTGCTATTCATGCGTGTTAATCCGAAAAATCAAAATACCACTTGGATAAAGTGATATGTAAATGTGGTCTAAATTACTGAGTCCTGTTTTAGATCCTAAAACAGTGACTCTAAAACAAAGGGACTATTAGCTTGCCACAAATCCTCGATTTGTGTAAAAAATAAGCGTAACAATAGTTAAATATTTGTTACAGCCTACTTTCAAAAACAAAAAAACCAACAATGCGCTTATGTGTTAGAAGCACAGTTCGTTTAACGATTTTATTGTCTATAAATAACGAGGAGTAAGTGGGTTAAGCATTCGTGGCGCGTATCATACCACTGTCTGCGAAAAAGTGAGCAAATTAACTGCACTTTTTTTTATTTTTTTGTCATTTTTCTACGCTTTTAAGGCTGTACAATTTCTAAACTATAATCATCGAAGCTATGTTTACTCTTTGGCACTATAAATTCGAATCTAAAAGGGCTATTCGTTGGGATTCTTTGGATGCTTTTTAAACTATCCACTAAATAATCCTGTGGCTTTAGCGTGATATCGGTGATGACTTCTCCATTTTCTTTTAGAATCACTTTAATAGAGGGGATCACAAGACTATCTTTGTGACGGTTTACTAATACACCTGTGAAGCTTGTTTCATCTTTTCCTACACGTTTAATTTTTACTTTTTCAAAACTAAGAAATTTATATTGTTCATTCTTTATTTTGCACGTTACTACACTGCAAGCATAGTTAAAGATGTGATTCAATGCTGGACTATCATGCATGAGTTTTGGATTGAACCATAAAATCTGAAAAGCAAAAACTAGAATTAATGCAATATTGCCTAATCCCCACAATGTGTAATAAAGCCAGCCATGTTGTTTATGATTTTGTTCATGGATGATTAATAAGTTATCTTCTGATAAGTTCAAATTAGGCAATGCCGTAATAGGTTCAGTATTAAAGTAATTTAAATTATTTAAATAAGTCAATAAATCAATATTTGAGTTTTCAATTTTCTGATCAAAAATACTCAAAATTTGCATTTGCTTCTCAGCAAAAGAACTATCGGGTTGAATCGAAGAAAATAATGAACGATTTGGTGGTGTTAAGGTTGTGTCAGCCGGTTCAGAATCTATTAGATTCGTTAAAGCATTAAAATTAATGATACATTTTGGGCAACAAACCATGCCCTGTGCAACGCTAAGTTGTGAAAGGCTTACTTTATACACGGTTGAGCATTTAGGGCAGCGGGTTTGTTTTTCACTCATAAGGAACAAATTTCTCAAATTGTTGTTTTACGTTTTCCTGAGATGCGACACCAGTTCTCTTCACGTTTTTCGATCTGTAATATATCAAAAAATTCAGAATAAACACTAGAAACATCAGCAACTTGCTCTTCGATTACACCAGCAAGTGCGAATTCACCCTCATTTTTCAATAAAGTTGAGAATTCAGGCGCAAGTGCCATGAGCGGTGCCGCTAAAATATTCGCAACTAGGACGTCTGCCTGTTGTGGTTTGAATTTTTGCTCAAACTCTTCAGGTAATCCTACATAAAGACGCTCAAGTACACCATTTAATTCTGCATTTTGTTTTGTAGCCAATACTGCTTGAGGATCGATATCAGTGGCATAAACTTTTTTAGCACCAAGCAATAAAGCTGCAACGCCTAAAATGCCCGAACCACAGCCATAGTCAATGACGATTTTATCTTTTACGTCGGTTTTACCCAACCACTGTAGGCACAAGAAAGTGCTTGCATGGTTACCTGTACCAAAAGCAAGACCTGGATCAAGTTTAATATTTGTTGCATCAGCTTCAGGTGGTTCTAACCACTCAGGTACGATCCAATATTTCTCGCCAATTTGGATTGGTTCGTAATAATCCATCCATGCGCGTTCCCATACTTGATTTTCTAAATATTCATGACGCATCGGAACGTTAGGAAGCTGCGCCTTGAGGAAAGCTTCTAAGGTATCAACATCGATAGGATCATCTTCTTCTTGTTGATAAATTCCAGTAACAATAACTTTATTCCATAGTGGCGTTTCACCCGGTAATGGTTCAAGAAGTGCCTGATCTTCAGCATCATCCAAAGTCACACTCACAGCACCTAGAGAGAGAAGCAGTGTTTCAGTAAGCTCAACTTGATCTTGATCAACGGTAATATGAATTTGTAGCCAGTTCACAGGAAAACCTAAGTAAATGTATTTGGGGTTATTGTAATAGATTCAGCTAGTCTAAAGGGATTATAAAATAGGCAGATTACAATTTTAAGATCTTTTTTTTGAATTTAGTGTGTTGATCACATCAAATAGGATAAAAGAATGTGCTTAGGTCACATTCTTTTATCATTTTAAATATTTATAATTTTCCTATTTGATAAGTCTATGGTGTTTGGACTGAACTTACTGGACGAGGTGCGGACTGAGTTTCTGAAATTTTGCTTTGAGTTTCAGGTGTCGCGTTGTTAGCAGGCATCGGTGGCTGGAATGCTAGTTTTCCAGCTTCATTGGGTTCACATGTACCGTTATAAACAACACCTTTATAAGCAAAAGAAACCATATCACCTTGTTTTTTGCTTTTACAAACTTGTTGATACTTTTGAGTTTGAGCATCAACAGTCGATATAGCATTTACCTGTGCAGTTACAGCTAAACATAGGCTACAAAGAAACGATGAAATTAAAAGCTTTTTGTTCATATCATTTTCCTAAAGTATTTTATGCATTAACTAGAATAAGAAATTCATTCACTAAAACAGTGGTGATCAGGTTAATGATTGTGTGGCGCTTTGTTAACTATTGGAGAAAAATGCAACAGAAAGTTTCTTTTTGTGTGTTTTGTATACAGACCATTGATTTCTAGTGAATAAGAATATTGACGGTTTTTGTCAACTTAATATGAAAAATCCTGTATAATACTCTGTCATTTTTTGAATACACATTTACCACTATGCACTATCCTAAAGTTTACGACGTTATCGTAATTGGTGGCGGTCACGCTGGTACGGAAGCGGCGCTTGCTGCTGCTCGTATGGGAAGACAAACATTATTGTTGACGCATAATATTGAAACTTTGGGGCAGATGAGCTGTAACCCTGCAATCGGTGGTATTGGTAAATCACATCTTGTCCGCGAGATTGATGCACTCGGTGGTGCAATGGCACTTGCTGCGGATAAAGGTGGTATTCAGTTCCGTATTCTAAACTCTCGTAAAGGTGCGGCTGTACGTGCAACACGTGCACAGGCTGACCGTGTTCGTTATAAAGCTGCAATTCGTGATACTTTAGAAAATCAAGCGAATCTAGATATTTTCCAACAAGCTGCGGATGATTTGATTGTTGAAGGCGATACCGTTAAAGGCGTTGTAACCCAAATGGGCATCCGTTTTGATACCAAAACTGTGGTATTGACGACAGGTACTTTCTTGGGCGGTGTGATCCACGTTGGTCTACAAAACTCAAGTGGTGGTCGTGCGGGCGATCCACCGTCAATTGCATTAGCTCATCGTTTGCGTGAACTTAAATTGCCAGTAGGTCGTTTAAAAACAGGTACACCACCGCGTATTGATGCCCGTACAGTTGATTTCTCTGTTATGACGCCGCAGCCAGGTGATTTCCCATCGCCTGTAATGTCATTTATGGGTGATGTATCTATGCATCCTGAACAGGTGAATTGCTATATTACCCATACAAGCGAAAAAACCCATGAAATTATTCGTGGTGGTCTAGATCGTTCACCTATGTATACGGGTGTAATTGAAGGCGTAGGCCCACGTTATTGTCCATCAATTGAAGATAAAATTCACCGTTTTGCTGATAAAGATTCACATCAAGTGTTCTTGGAGCCAGAAGGCTTGGATACCCATGAACTTTATCCAAACGGAATTTCGACTTCTTTACCATTTGACGTACAGTTCAATTTAGTTCGTTCGATCCGTGGTATGGAAAATGCGCATATCTTGCGTCCGGGCTATGCGATTGAATATGACTATTTCAATCCACAAGCATTGAAATTTACACTTGAAACCAAAGCGATTCAAAATCTGTACTTTGCGGGTCAAATCAACGGTACGACAGGTTATGAAGAAGCGGGTGCACAGGGCTTGCTTGCAGGCTTAAACGCTGCACGCCGTGCGTGGGAACAAGAAGAGTGGACACCAAAACGTGATCAAGCTTATATGGGCGTATTGGTTGATGACCTGATTACATTGGGAACCAAAGAACCGTACCGTATGTTTACTTCTCGTGCTGAATATCGTTTGATGTTGCGTGAGGATAATGCCGATCAGCGTTTAACCTCTATTGGTCGTGAGCTTGGCTTAGTGGATGATGAGCGTTGGGCTGCATATAGCGAAAAAATGGAAGCAGTTGAGCGCGAAACTTCTCGTTTACAACATTTATGGGCTGCGCCAAACAATCCAATGGGTAAAAAATTCGTTGAAATGACGGGTGCTGATCTTAGTAAAGAATGTAGTGCGATTGATTTATTGAAACGTCCAAATATCAATTTCAGTCAAATTGCAGAATTAACGGGTTCTGAAGTTTCAGAGCAAGTGGGTGAGCAAATCGAAATTGCGGTGAAATACGAAGGTTATATCAACCGTCAACATGATGATGTTGCTCAGATGAAACGCCTTGAAGAAACGAAGATTCCAGCTGACTTTGAATATGATGGTGTTTCAGGTTTATCTCGCGAGATTACTCAAAAGCTTAAAACAGTTCGCCCTGAAACTTTAGCGCAAGCAAGCCGTATCCCAGGTGTCACTCCTGCAGCAGTTCAGTTGGTGATGATTACGATTCGTAAAAATAATATGGCGAAGAAATCTGCTTAAATATTATTAATAGATTCTTGATCTTAGAACTAGAAAACACCCTTTTTATTAAAGGGTGTTTTTTTATGATTGAATTAATAGATGTGAAATGTTTGTTTGGATAGAGCAGGTGTGGTAAATGAAAAGTTGGATATTTTTATTTGTAGCGATCACAGCAGAAGTGATTGCGACATCTGCACTGAAAAGTAGCGAAGGGTTTACAAAGCCATTTGCCTCTATCGTTGTGATTTTAGGTTACATCATTGCATTTTATTGCTTATCTTTGACACTGAAAACAATTCCAGTTGGTATTGCTTATGCGATATGGTCTGGGGTGGGAATTGTATTGATCACGACCTTTGCTTGGTTTTTCTATGATCAAAAATTGGATCTATGGGGAATTATTGGGATTGTACTGATTATGAGTGGCGTTCTGGTCCTGAATTTGTTGTCTAAAACAAGTTCGCATTAAACTGGTAAGTCAGTCAAAGCAGAAATTTGAATTGCTTGTAATCAGACAGGAAAATCAAAGGCACTTACAAAAAATGTAAATGTAAGTGCCTGAATGGCTTACTCCGTCACTTCTACAGTAACACTATACGTGTATGTTTGAGCAACAGGTGGTTTGGTATTGTCACTATTCGCTTCTGGATAAGTCGCGGTAATTAAATAAATGCCTGCTTCGCTAAATTTAATCTCGACTTCACCTTTTGCATTGGTTTTCACGTGCGGTTGTTCACGTTTAGCATTGGGTTGATAGCTGCTCGCACCTTTAAAGACATCAACTTCTAAGTTAGGAACAGCTTTGCCATCCATTAAAACTTGTGCTTTAAGTGATTCACCAGCAAATAATTCATTTGGGTGTGTTAAAAACTTAAATTCAAAACCTTTATTTTCAACTTGTGGAATTGGGCTTGGTTTGCCTTTTGTCACAAAGCTTTCAGCAAGATAATAGTTTGTTGTTTGAAGTGTTTTTGCATTAGCCGTGATTTGATCCTCTGTCACAAAACGTGGTGGTTGGCTTGCTTGCTGAGGTGCTTTTTGTTCAGCATTTGCTTGAGGTTGCATAGGTGCAGCATTTGCAGGTCGTGATGGACGAACACGTAACCAACGCCCATCAACTTGAGCATATTTGGTTGGATTACCAGTCGCTTCTTTTGTGCGAATGCGATAGGTACCATCATTGGTTAAATTGAATTCAGCGATATTAAACTTTTTGAGTTCAGCTGCTGCATTGAAAGATTCAGTTTTACCTTCAGGCGTTGTGACTTGATAGCTGGTTTTAAAATTTCTACTTGCGACAAAGAATTTTTCTACTGTAATACCACTTTGAAAGCTCACACTGTCAGATTTGCTATCGAAGACTTCAGGCAGTAAAAATGGGCTGGCAGTATGAGCAAAACTCAAGGTTGGTAACAGCGCGAGTAATCCAGTCGTAATCAAATGACGCATGAAAAATTCCTTAAAAGAGAAATATACAAAATGCAAAAGATTTGCCACAATCTACTTGATAACGAGTATCAATTGCAATATTATTTCGATAAATTTTTAATCGTCATGTTCAAAAACTAAGTTGATGATTAAAAAGTTATTCTTCTCTTTTAACTTAAGTTTTTATGCAGATTAATATTATTGATTTTATTGAAAAATTTGATCAAATTATATCGTAGTCTAAGTTAAGTATTGAGATAGAAGAAGAGCATTACTTTAATTGAGCGACCAGTAGATTTTAAGTAAATCTTGGAAAATGGAATCCCCGTATGTCATCAACTCAACAAATTTTTCGTCCAATACAGATAATTTTTCGTTTATCTCCGTTGATGGCTGCGTTAACAGTTTTGATGTCCCCATTTACGGCGACTCAAGCAGATGAACTAAATATAAATATAAAAGATGCACATCAATTATCCGCGCCAATCCAATTACCAAGTTATCGTTTTCATCAAGATCATGTGTTAGGCACATCTTTAGATGTTGTAGTCACTACATCTCAGCAACAAGATGCAGAAAAGGCATTACAAGCGATTCAGACAGAAATTGCTCGACTTGATCAGATTCTTTCAGTTTGGCGTGATGATAGTGAAATCAGCCAATTAAATCGTGAGCAGCAAATTTTTGCTTCATCTGAGCTCTATGATGTTGTCGCAGCTTGTGAACAGTGGCGCAGTGCAACGTGTGGCGGTTTTGATGCACGTTTGGGGCAATTGATCCAATTATGGGAAAATAGCAATCAAGTCCAACGTTTGGATGACAACACTCAAGAATCTTTATTACGACAGTTACAAACCCAAAGTATTGAACTTAACCCTGTAACAAAGCAGATTAAAACACCATCAGCTATTAAAATCGAACCTGATGCTTACGCTAAAGGCTATGTGATTGACCGTGCTTTGTTAGCAGCTAAACAAGCAGTGCCACATTTACAAGGTATTCTGATCGATATTGGTGGCGATATGCGTGTATGGGGGCAATCACCTCAACAAGCGGGTTGGAAAGTTGGTGTACAAGACCCGAATGAACGTTTTGATAATGTTGCACCAACTCAGGTACTCAACCTGAAAGATCAAGCTGTAGCTTTTAGTGGTCAAGGCTATCGTGGGTTCGCAGATCAATCACATTTGTTAAATCCACATACAGGACAACCGATTCAAAACGTTGAACAATGTATTGTGGTTGGACAATGTGCTGCTGATTCAGATGCTTTAGCAACAGCATTAACCGCAATGCCTGCGTATGAAGGGATGCAACTGATTGAACAACTCGTCGGTTATGAAGCTCAACTTGTTGCAACTGACGGCACACGTTATCAAAGTTCAGGCTGGTCATCATTGTTAGATGCCAATCAACCTGCTCTAATGCGTCATGTTGCGGCGAATGGCGCAGCAACAGCTTGGCCAAAAGGCTACCAAGCTCAGTTAGAAGTGAATATTCCAAAAATCGCAGTAGATAACTACCGTGCACCTTATGTGTCAGTTTGGGTTACAGATAGCGATAAAAAGATTGTGCGTACACTGGCTGTCTGGGGTAAAGATGAGAAGTGGATTAACTCTAACTATGTTTGGTGGCGTCGATATGGTCGTCAAATGCCAAACTTAGATGCTGTTGCAAAACCTTCACGTCAACCAGGACAGTATAAGTTGGCTTGGGATGGTAAAGACGAAGCGGGTAAAATAGTGAATGCAGGTAAATATATTATCCATATTGAAACCTCGCGTGAGCATGGCGATCATTCTTATCAAACCATTGAATTGAATGTCACACTAAAAGCTGCAACACAAACGCTGCCTGCTCAAGCAGAAATTGGTACAGTTAAATTGAATTTCCAACGTGGTGCTTAATTTCTAGCGTCACTCCATTTATGAGGCTAATCCCTTGTATCAACGCCGTGATTTTTACCGCCATGCACGCTATGTGCATGGTTGGCTTTCTGCCTTTGCCTTTATCGTTTTGATCTTCTTTGCTGCTACAGGTTTATTTCTCAATAATCCTGATTGGTTTAAATCAAAAAATGAAGAGCAAACCACCACATTCACTTTACCGCCAACACTGGTTGCGTCTCTGCAAAAACAAGAGAATCCAAGCCAAAGTATTGTGGAATACGTTCGTTCGAAACAGCCTTTGATTGGTCGTTATAAAAGTAGTGAAATGCTAGACGGTGAGGTCATGATTCGTCTCGAAGGCCCAGCAGGTTCAACAGACTTATGGGTGTTGCTCGACAATGGTGATGTTGAGATAACGCAGAAACCAGCCACCACTGTTTCATTATTGAATGATTTGCATCGTGGCAAAAACGTTGGAACAGCTTGGCATTGGTTAATTGATATTAGTGCGATCATCATTATTTTATTATCTTTGGCAGGTTATATTCTGTTCCTGACCATTAAAACTCGTTTAGTGACACATCTGCTTTTAACAGCATGTAGTTTATCGGCAATTATTTTGCTCATTTGGTCTGCTATTTAAGGTGAAAGGATGACTCAAGCTGTACTGACGATTATTGTGATATTGGCAATATTATTGAGTCTACATCTTTTTATAATTGTTTGGTTGTTATGGCAACAACGTCATGCGAAGCAAAAAGCCAATCAAGATCATCCTGCTTATTTAGTGGTGTATGCAAGTCAATCAGGTCATGCTGAATCTTGGGCAAAGCATACGGCTGAACAATTATGCTTAATTGATCATCACACTGCGATTCGAAATATTCAAAAACTGAGTATTACTGATTTAACGCAACATCAACGTATTTTATGGGTGGTGAGTACCTATGGAGAAGGGGATGCACCTGATGCTGCCCAGTCATTTGTCCATAAAATTCTGTCCCAATCTTTAGATTTATCGCATTTGTCATTTTCAGTGCTTGCATTGGGTGATCAACGTTACTCGAATTTTTGTCAGTTTGGGAAAACACTAGAACAATGGTTATTGAAGCAACAAGCTCAAGCTCTATTTCCAATAGTTTGTGTGGATCAGCTCAATAGTCGTGATTTAGAACAATGGTTGCTTGGCTTGGAGCAGTTAACCAGCACTCAATTTTCAGCGCTATCTATTGAAAAAGAGCATGTAGAATTAAAGTTTGCTCATCGCCAATGCTTGAATAGAGGCAGTATTGGGGAAGCAATTTATAAAATCCAATTAATTCCTGAACAAGATTTGGTTTGGTCATCAGGCGATATTTTAGAAATTCAATGTGAAAATAATACGATTGATATTCAGAATTTTTTAGTAGCACAACAGCAAGAAGATGCAGTGGATTTCATACCTCAACTGCGCCGCTTAAATTTAAGAAAATTACCACCTCGCGCATCACTTTCATTTGCTGAATGGATTACACAATTTGAATCCTTAGCTCAGCGTGAATATTCGATTGCTAGTTTGCCTGAAAACGGTTTAATTGAATTGGTGGTGAGACAGCAACAGACTGAATCAGGTTTAGGACTAGGCTCAGGTTGGTTGACAGTGGGGTTGGAGCAAGACCAATCGCTGCAAGCTAACATACGTCATAATCCAAGTTTTCACTTAGTTCATGATGATCGACCACTGATTTTAATTGGCAATGGTACGGGAATCGCAGGTCTAGTTGCACATTTACGCCAACGTGAGCATTGGGGATATAGACGGAATTGGTTGATTTTTGGTGAAAGACAGCAGCAGTTTGATCATTTGTACCAAACAGAGATTCGCTATTGGCAGCAGCATGGTTTTCTGGAGTATGTGGATTATGCTTTTTCACGTGATCAGGCTGAAAAAGTCTATGTGCAAGATTGTCTAAGAACACAATCAGTTCAATTACAAGCATGGATTGCACAAGGCGCAGCGATATATGTCTGTGGTAGTTTACAAGGCATGGCGAGCGGTGTTGATCAAGCACTAAAAGAGATTCTAGGGCATGAACAGGTAGAACAGCTTAAGCAGCAACAGCGTTATCAACGCGATGTGTATTAAGACGTTTGATTAATCGGGTTGGGCTAAGACTAGTGCTTTGATCTTGTCAGCTTTTTCAAAATGATCAAGTCGATGTTCAATGATTCACCAATGGGGCAGCTTCCATTAAGTGTTCAGGATCATCATTTTTATTGGCAAAAAAGGCATAGAAAGAAAGTCCGACGTTACTGCCTTTTTTTGCAATTTTTTCATCGTAGACCTGTAGGATTTTGGCTTTGAGTTCGGCTCGCATATTATCCTCTAAGCACTGATGAAAGTAGGATGAAGATCATAGCATTCCCAATATCGAAAATTTTCATAGTTAGATTTTTAATATCTATTTTGAAATCTAAAAAACCAGCTATTTTCATAACTGGCTTTTGTTAATGATGAATCAATTTAGCCTAGGCAGTAAAGTTAGAACTTTTTCTCAACAGATAATTGGAAACTCGCCATACCTTGATTTGTTCTTGCTTGATATAAACTACCGTCAGATTGATTGGTCAGTCGTTCTTTATAATCTGTACTGAGTAGATTGTTGAGATTTAAGCTTGCCGCCCAGCCACCAGTGAAACGCTTGGTTGCACTGAGGTCTAATCCAAAACGGTGATTGGTGGTTCGATCATAAGGTTGACCATCTAAACCACGCGTAAATTCAGGTGTATAGCTCAGATTGATACTGGTAGAAAGCTGCCAAGGCTTAAAGTTATAAGATAACCCTGCACTTGCATTATATGGGGCAACATCGTTGACTAAACGCTCATTGTGCTGTTCATCTTCAACTTTTGCACGGATCGTTGATATTTGCCCATTCAGCATAAATGAATGACCTGCATCCGTTTGTTTCAGCGCATAACGTCCAGAAAGTTCAACACCATAGGTCGTTGCTTGATTTTGGTTTTGTGGACGTTCAACATAACGTGACCCTTCAAGCGCAATCACCTTTTCGATGTAATCTTTAATTTCGCGATGATATGCAGTTAAACTCATACCACCATTCGCTGAGTCATATGCCAAAGTTGATTCTACAGCGCTTGTTTTCTCTGGTTTTAAGTCCGGATTACCGCCGCGATCAGGATTATTCAATGAACCAGCATCGCTATCTGTAGAAACAGTGACATTCGGAATGAGACGATCAGTTTTTGGACTGTTAAATGCTTGGCTAAGGTTGGTTTGAATCGACCATTGTTCGGTTAGATCAAAACGATAAGCAAGTACAGGGCTAAGATGTTGGTCCTGATAATCAACTAGACCAGAGCGATTTAACCATTCTTGGCGCGCGCCCAACGTAATGGTTTGTCGATCTGTAAAACGCCAGCTTCCCTCGGCATATAAAGCATAACGTTGCTCATCTAAACGATTGCTCACATTGCTGTCTAAGTTACTACTCCGTGTATCAACACCAAATTTGATTTGACGAGTCGGATCTAATTTGCGCATCCCATCATAAGCGAGGCCATATTCATGAATGGTTTCATCGGTATAAATGGTATTTTGAGGTGAACGGGTGAGTTGAGTTTCGGTTTGACGTTCAACGGATAGCCGAATCTTATCGCTTAAGTCTTTGTCTTTTCGTTCATAACGTGTATTTAGACGAATGCTATCATTTTTATCATCTTGCGTTTGATTGGCTGAATAACCATCCATTTTGATGTTGCGATAGAATAATTCGGCAATCAATTTTTGTTGATCATCGAGATCGTATTGCAAGCGAGGTGAAAACATTTGCATGCTTCGATTGACCGTGCGCGATTGTTCACGTGTACCCGCTGATGTTTCTGTTTTGGTTAGGGATGTGTTATCAACCCACATTTGATTTGCAGAAACACTATATGACCATTGATTTTCACGACCGTCAGCTTGTAGGCTGATTTTTTGTTCGCTCTTTGATTGTTTCTCAGAATCCTCGTACTTACCATAACCTACTTTTATCGAGCCACTGATGCGACTATCGAGAGGTTCTTTCAAAATAATGTTGATAACAGCTGATGACGCAACAGACGCTTGAGCAACACTTGGCTGCTTCACGACTTCAATTCGTTCAATCATTTCAGGGGTAATCGTGTCAATAATAGACATACCACCACGTGGTCCACCTTGCACAGGTTCACCATTGATAAGGAATGTTGGACCAACTCCACCACGGAAACGCATTCCAGAAGCGCCACCACCACCGCGTGGACCTTGTCCAGATGTCGGAAGTTGAAATCCAGCAGCTCTACGTAATGCATCCATCACGGATTGATCGCCGTACTGTAGCATTTCATCACGGGTGATAATGGTTTTAGGTACAGCACTTATATCATCATCTTTTGGTTTCTGTGGCTCTGCCGATGCTTTAAACGATAGGGTAGGTAAAACCTGCGTTGCTGGTTCTGTAGGTGTTGTTATGTTGCTATCAGCGGCGAAAACTGAAGTGCTGATACTCAGTAATGCCGAGCTAAGTACACTCAATTTCCCAAAATAGAGTGGATATTTCATTCAAGTACCCCAAAAGAAAGATCAAATTATTTTGTGTGTAGCCTAATGTAAAATTGTGTAGAAAAATGGAATTTAGCTTAAATAAGCCTCAGATTTAAAAATATTTTTTAATTATTTATGCGCTATTAAAGAGCATGATTTCGTAAAAATTGACTGCTTAATAAGCTGTGAGAAAGAAATTATGCAAAATATGGTAAAAATAAGAATTATTTTTATTAATATTAGACTTCCGTCATAAATCAAAAAACGTACAATTTATTTGATCTTAAATTAATCAGCAAAATTATTTAATTCAAGAGATAATCCTTGGATGAAATTCAAAGATATTCAAAAATTATCAGACGTTAAGTTTCGTAGGCTTACCGGTGTTAGTTGGGCTACATTTAACCTCATGTTGGCCGAGCTAAATAAGCATTTACCTGGTCATATTGGTAAAGGACGACCGCATAAATTACCGTTGGAAGATCGTTTGCTCTTATGTATAGAATATTGGAGAGAATATCGAACATTTTTCCATCTTGGTATGAGTTACGGTGTATCTGAAACGAGTGCAATTCGTATCACACGTGTTATTGAAGATACCTTAATCCGTTCTGGAAAATTTAACTTGCCAAAACAACTTCCTAATCGAGATGAAGTGGATTGGGAAGTTGTTGTGATTGATGCAACTGAAATATTAGTTCAACGTCCAAAAAAAACAGAAGAAATGGTATAGCGGTAAAAAAAGCGACATACCTTTAAATTTCAGCTATCTATGCACTATACAACAGGTGAAATACTGAGTGTATGTGGAAGTCATGGAAGCATGCATGATTTTAAAATATTTAAAAAAAGTATGAGGAAATTAAAATTTAAGCCCTTTTTTATCGTTGATAAGGGGTATTTAGGGATAAAAAAATTGGGTTTTGGATGCCTCATGCCATCTAAAGCAAAGAAAACTGAAAAACTAGATTCTGAATTAAATAAGTTAAATAGAGAGATTGGTCGTAGACGAATTCAAGTAGAGCATGTATTTGGAAGGATGAAATGTTTTAAGATTTTATCTTGTGTATATAGAAATCGTCGTAAAAGATTAAACCTGCGGTTTAATTTACTTGCTGGCATATACAATTTAGATTGGGTGAAAGATAAACAATTAAATTGATTGAAAAATGATTTATGAAGGAAGTCTATTGTATTGTTTTTTGTATTTTAAGTTTTTCTTAATATTTGTCTGATTTTTTGTTTGGAATTTTTATGACATCTCGATATGTTACGCTCTCTCACAAGCCTATTTTTAGATTTAGTGCATTAAGCTTAATGCTCTTACAAGCGCAGTACCTACTTGCCAACGAAAACAATATTCAGGCTGCGGTTATGCCAACGATTAAAATTGAAGCAATGAGTGAGCTTGATCCAATTAAAAGCTATATTGATTATGATCAAGCCAGCGTGACTCGAAATGGGCTAAAGAAAAAAGATATTCCTCAAACGATTGATACCATTGATGTTCAGAAATATAAAATCTATGGTGCAAATGATTTAAGTGTCATGTTACAGGGAACACCTGGGGTATCAACGAGCTATGATATGCGTGGTGATGGCATCAACTTGCGCGGATTTAATGCAGATACTGGCGATATCTATCGTGATGGTGTCCGTGAAAGTGGTCAAGTTCGCCGTAGTAATGCCAATATTGAGCGCATTGAAATATTGAAGGGTCCAGCATCAGTCTAAAGGGATAGAGTTTAGCTTTATTGGACGTGCTTTAGATAACTTGTTTGTACGGGGAGGCTATAGCTATATGGATACAGAGATTTCTAAAGACAATAAAGCGGCCAATGTTGGTAAAGTACTCAATAATACTCCACGCCATACTGGAAACTTATTTATACGCTATTTACCAGTCGAGAAGATCTATGGTGAAATTGGCGCAACTTATGTTGGTGATGCGAAGATATATTCCAATAGCAATTTAGATAATACGCCTATCGATTTTCAAGGATTCACGCGTTTAGATGCTGCAATTGGTTATAGCGCTGATCCTTGGAACGTTACGCTTGCTGTAAATAACCTAACCAATAAAGACTATTGGCGCTCAGAGTCAATGCCTGGAACACCACGTAATGTTCTAGTTCGATGGAATTATCAGTTTTAAACTTGTTTAAATCGCATATGAGTAAAAGCGTCTTTAGTTAAACTAAAGACGCTTTTTTATTTGATTTTTCTTTGTACACGACAAAAAAAGACAACTCATTGAAATAATGGCATAATACTTGTTTTCTGACGACGAATATGATGACACATTTCAATGAGTTACATCTCATCTTAAACAAATATCTAAAGTGGAACAA